>JBJTAW010000001.1:0-2800 GCA_046091025.1 Chakrabartia sp.
CGCCTAAAGCTTAGAATTTGCGCGCGACCTTCAGGCCAATCACGCGCGGACGAATGACTGTATCATAGAAGACGCCGCCAGAGCTGGTGACGCCATCAGCGTCACCGCACACGGCTTCAATGCATTGAATACCCGTATTGATGATGCCGCCTGAATTCAGCACATTGGTGGCGAAGATTTCCCCCGTCCACATCGCATCCTTGATGCCGAAGCTCAGATCCACGGTGCTATAGGCTTTGAGATTGCCCTTAAGACCATTTTCGGTGGTGCGCAGATCGCTGCGGCGGCCACTGACATGGCTGCCCGCAATCTGAACATGCCCCTCCCATGCGGCGAGCGGGAATTCATAGCGCGCAACGGCATTGCCCTTCACCTTGGGCGTGACGGGCAAGCGCGACCCAGCCGGGGCGAGCAGCTTGTTGGCCTTCCCGTCCGCACTGGCCAAGGCGCAGTTGAACGTCGCATTGGCAATCTTGCAGAAGTCCTTACGGATCTCTGCCTGATTATAGCTGATGCCGGCCGACAAAGAGAGGCCGCCCTGACGATAGCTGATATCGGCTTCCGCACCCCGGATGCGCGCGATGCCGGCATTGCGAACTTCCGACAGGCCATTGGCCCCTAGGAAGGACAGCTGAATGTCATTCCAGTCCAGCTGATAGATCGCACCGTTGAAGCGGACGCGGCCAAAGCTGGTTTTCCAGCCAAGCTCATAATTGTCGATCTGGTCAGACAGATAAGGCGGCAAAGTCCCGCGACGGTTGACGCCACCGGGGCGGAAACCGTTCGACCAAGTCGCATAGACGAGCGCATCGTCATTAATCTTATAGGTCGCATTCAACTTGTGAATGAAATCTGTGTCAGACGTTGTCTTGTCCACATTGGTGCAGGGGCTGCCCGGGACGAGGATCGGCACGGGTGTGCCGGCTGGATTGGCCCGACGCGTCGTGCCATCGGTGTTGAGACAGGCAGCTTCCCCCGTCTTGGAGGAATAGCCCCCCGAAAACCCGAAAAAGCCTTCCAGCGAATTTTTATACTTATAGGCGCGAATGCCGCCCGTGAGGGTCAGCTTGTCCGTCACATCAAAATACACCTCACCAAAGGCCGCCTGATCGCGGTCTATGCGCTGCTGCTGAGTCAGCCAGATATTGCTATCCGTGCCCGTCACCGTGATCGAATCTGCAATATCATCGATGATGTAATTTTGTCCGATATTGTGGGATTGACGCTGCCAGAACAGACCCGCCATCACCCGCAAACGCTTGTCCGACGGCGATGAAATACGAAATTCTTGGAAGTATTTCTTATACCGGTCCGTGCCCTGAATATATTGGTTCGGGCTGACATAATCGCCATCATTGTCGTAAAAAAAGGCCCCATAGCCAGAAATGGCGTCGTAGAAATAGGAATAGTCGGAATAGTCGGACTCAACCTTGGTACGGCGCTTCAGGAAGCCACCAGCATAAGTCACATCCCAATTTGCGAGCTTGCCCTGAATGGTGAGGCTCGCATTCCACCATTTATCGTTGGAGCCTTCAGGATTATACTGAACGGTCTCATATTTCAGGCCGCGCTCTTGCGCATAGGAGCCATTGGTTTTTTGCACCTGCCCCATTAGGCTCGGGGTGATTGTCCAGCTGTCGTCGAGATCAATGCCCAACGCGATGCGGCCGCCATAGGTTTCGGCATCATTATAATCTTCTTTGACCAGCGCCGCATTATCCGCCTCAATACCCGAGGTCGGATAGGTGCGGGTTCCGGCGATGTTGTCGATATAGCCGCCATCACGACGATACCAGCCAACCGCGCGCACCGCGATCGTGTCGCTGATGGGTGCGTTGACAAAACCTTCATAGGTTCCGCCCATACGTCCGTGCGAGACAGTATTCAGTTCGCCGCCCATTTCGCCGTAAAAGCCCTTGGTGTCTGGCTTGTTCGTGACGAGCTTAATCGTGCCCGCCATGGAGCTTGCACCATAGAGCGTGCCCTGCGGACCAGCGAGCGCCTCAACGCGCGCCATGTCGTACACATGAATATCCAACGCACCCTGAATGGTCGTGATGGGCTGTTCATCCAAATACATGCCGACGGTCGGCTGCGAGGTGGAGTGATTAGCGTTTTCGCCAGAGGCGACGGCGCGGAAGAAAACCTGCGCGAAGCCGGGGGCCGATGTCTGGATCGTGACCGACGGCAGATACTTTACATAATCCGAAAATTCCTGAACCTGAAGCTGGTTCAGCTTTTCCGTGCCAATGGCTTGGATCGACATGGGAACGTTTTGGAGGCTTTCTTCCCGCTTTTGAGCGGTGACGATGATTTCATCATTCGCGTCTTCGGCCGCATCCTGCGCAAAGGCAACGGCCGGAACCAGCATGGAAGATCCAAGAAGCGCCGCAATCATAACGCGCCGAGTTTGGGTGTTCAACATATACGCTCCCCATTAAAAATTCACCGTAGAATGAGCGGGAGTTGAGTCCCGGTCAATCAAACCCTGCGGATAAGCAGGTTAATCACGGCATTAACAATGCCCCCTAGTGCAGAAATGCAACAGATTTTGCAATTATATTGCGGGAACGGCCGGATATGCCGTCAACACGGGGCCAAGCGCGGCCCTGAGATCGCCCAACCAAGGGTCAAACATGCGCCATTGATCGGTTCCCTCCCGAAAAATTGGGCGGCGCACCTGTTCGGAACTTGCGGTGCGCACGGCGCGGTCATTTTCCCAAAAACGCAGGCACGCTTCCTCAAACGGCAAACCAAGGGCGTCGAGCAGATGGAGAATTTCGGCCGCGCTATCCTCAAC
>JBJTAW010000002.1:0-9844 GCA_046091025.1 Chakrabartia sp.
CGACGCGCGCGGCGGCGGTCGTCGCATTCAGACCATCCATAGCTTTGCCCAGACATTGTTGGCGGCCTTCCCCACCGAAGCCAGCCTCCCCGTTGGCTTTCGCCCCATTGAAGGGCGCGAAGAGGGGCAGTTGCAGAATGAAGCCCTTGCCGATCTTGTTGCCCAGGCCGAGCAGGAAGGACGCGCGGGCGTGCTGGATCGCATGCAGTTTCTCGCCCGGACACTTGGCGAAGAGGCGACCCGGAACCTCCTGAAGCGCTGTGCCCAAGTGCCCGATGTGATGGAGGTGATGGGAGCAGCAGTTGATCCGCTTGTGCGCCGATGGCTCGGTCTTGGATCAGAAGATGTTGAGCGTCTTGTCCGGCAAGGGTGCGATGACACGGGTTTTGATCTTTTGGCTCTCCAGCAGGTGGAAAAGCTTTATCTCAACGCAGGTGGCAAGCGCTTACCTCCCTACGGCAAAAAGATTAGCGATTGGCTTGCTTTCCCGGTCGAAGAAAGGGTGAATAACATCGGCTTGCTGCTGGCGGGTTGGTGCAAGGCAAAAACGACCGAATTGCGGGACAGCAAGACTTACTATCCGGATGACCCAAGTTACTTTGCTTTGATCCAAAGGTTCCATGATCATTTCGTTGAAATTCGTGACAAGCTTCGCCTCAAGCAGACAGCTGACATGCTCTCTGCGGCCCTCATGCTCGGCCAAGATTATGCGCGCGCTTATGCCGATGCGAAGCGCGCGGCAGGGGCCGTGGATTTCAACGATATGATCCACGCGACCGTCCGCCTGCTCCAGCAGCCGGGCATTGGTGATTGGATCCGCTATAAGCTTGATCAGTCGGTCGACCATATTTTGGTGGATGAGGCGCAAGATACGAACGCTGCCCAATGGGATATTGTAAAGGCACTCACGGAGGAGTTTTTTGCAGGCGCCGGGGCCAAGGCGGATCGTATGCGCACCGTCTTTGCGGTTGGGGATTTCAAGCAAGCGATTTTTGGCTTTCAAGGCACCGACCCAGAGCAGTTTGAAGGCGCTGGAGGATTCTTCCGGGATCAGGTCGAAGCCGCAGACCTTAAATTTCAGCCGCTCACGATCAGCCAATCCTTTCGATCCAGCCAACCCATATTGGATGCAGTGGACGCTGTTATTGCCGATCTTGGCCATGAAACCATGGGCCTATCGGACAAGCCGGACCTGCATAAGAGCGCGCGCCATGGCTCTGGCCATGTCGAGCTCTTCCCCTTCATCCACAGCGATGCCGAGGGGGATGTCGATACCGATGCCGATGGGGACGCCGAAGAAGATTGGTTCTCCGCGTCCGAGCTAAATTGGGCCAGCTCCCTTGCGAAAAAGGTCCGTCATTGGACAACGGGCGGGCTGCATCTCGATACGCAAGGTCGTCCGGCGGAACCGGGCGATGTGATGATCCTGCTGCGCAGTCGATCTGATTTGGCTCGCCTGATCGTCTCCCGCCTCTATGAAGAGAAAGTGCCGGTGGCAGGGGTGGATCGGTTGCGGCTGGCCGCCCCAATTGCGGTGCAGGATTTGATGGCCTGTGTCCGCTTCGTGCTGCAACCAAGCGATGATCTGACGCTGGCGAGCCTCCTTGTCTCCCCCCTGATTGGCTGGTCGCAGGACGATCTCCTAAGCCATGCCGCCGGGCGCCGCCGGGGCCTATGGGCGCATCTGCGTGAAACCTTGGACCGCGCGGCGTTGGCCCTGCTCTATCAGCTGCTCGACATGGCGGATCGGGTCACGCCTTATGGCTTTTTGGAAGCCATATTGTCTGGCCCGATTCAGGGTCGGGAAAAGCTGATCGCGCGACTGGGCGAAGAAGCGCGGGACCCGATTGAGGAACTGCTGAACGCGGCTCTTCAGTTTGAAATTACGCGTACGCCCTCTCTCCAGCTCTTCCTTGATTGGTTTTCGCGGGGCGATGTCGAGATTAAGCGCGACCCTTCTAAGCCCGAAAATGCGGTTCGGGTGATGACGGTGCACGGGTCAAAAGGCTTGCAGGCCCCCATTGTTGTGCTGGCTGATGCAACGGCAGATCCAGATAATAAGCGCAGCCGTGATCTCGATTGGATAACGGGCGATGGCCTGAAGCTGCCCGTGCCACGACCCAAGAAAGACGCGCTGACCGGCTCACTGCAAAGCTCCACTGAATTGCAGGACCGGCGAGAGCGGAATGAGCATTGGCGCTTGCTCTATGTCGCGATGACGCGGGCGGAGGAATATCTGTTCGTGGGCGGTGCCCTCAAACGCAATCAGATAAAGGCCGGCGATGTCGGCGTTGAGTGCTGGTATGCACGGGTCAGATCGGCTTTGGCATCGCTGCCCAACGTGGAGGCGCGGGGTGCCGGGCTGGTCTTCGCCCAGAAAGAAAAGCCGAGCCGAAGCAAAGACAAAGCCAGCGATGCGCCAGACATATGGGACGCAGCCTTGCCAGATTGGGCCATCACCCCGGCTGCCGCAGAGGCGCGCCCGTCGCGTCCGCTGGCCCCTTCTGCACTTGGTGTTGAGGATAAAGCGAGCAGCCCGCCGCCTGACCCCGTTTTGCGGGATGCCGCGCGACGTGGGACCCTTCTGCACGGCCTGTTCGAACGTTTGCCGTCTGTCCGCCCGGAGGATCGGCGCTTGGCCGCCGCCCAATGGCTAACGGCGCAACAGGCGGAGGATGTAGAGGGCCTGATCGCTACGGCGCTCTCCATTATCGACCATCCCGATTTTGCCCATGTCTTTGCTGGAGATGCTCTGGCGGAAGCGCCGCTGGCGGGTGTTGTAAATGGGGATGTGATTTCCGGGGCAGTGGATCGGCTACTCATTACAGAGACCGAGGTAATCGTTGTTGATTTCAAAACGGGCCGCTTTGTGCCGCGTGATATTGCTTTCGTGCCTGCCTATCACAAGGCGCAGATGGCGGCCTATGTCGCTTTGCTCGAAGGGATTTTCCCGGGACGATCCGTGCGGGCGGCCTTGCTATACACAGCCGGGCCAAAGATGATTTCGCTCTCCCCAGATGATCTGGCCGATTAGAGGCCGGGTTGTGCCGGTACATAGATTTTCTTCGCACCCGCCCGGTTGAGATTGGCGCTTCGGCCCCCTAAATTGCAAATAGAAACAGGGAGATTCGACTCATGCCCACCAAGGCAATCACCGATACCAGCTTTGCCGATGACGTTTTGAATGCCAGCGGCCCCGTTCTTGTCGACTTCTGGGCGGAATGGTGCGGCCCGTGCAAAATGATCGGCCCGAGCCTTGAGGAAATTTCTGATGAGCTGGCGGGCAAGGTCACGATCACGAAGATCAATATCGATGACAATCCCGATGCCCCGGCCAAATATGGCGTGCGCGGCATTCCGACGATGATCCTGTTCAAGGATGGCCAGCCCGCCGCAACCAAGGTGGGTGCAGCGCCGAAATCCGCGCTGAAGGGCTGGATTGAATCCGAGATTTAAGGTGACAGCGCCCCTCTCGCTGGCGGGAGGGGCCTCATTTTGGGCGAGTGCTGTTTGGCGGCAAAGCCCTCGGCCTCGTATGATAAGGCCATCTAATAAATCTGATTAGAGAATCCATTCGAATTGATCAGGGCGCCATGCCCTGAATCTCTAGATTCTGGGTTAAATCATCGCAGCTTATCCGATTTCCATCGATGTTTCTGAGCCAGAGGCCCGGGGCGCTCTGACGCGCGTTGTGATCTTGCACCCCAATTCAATATGTTTAATCATCCCAACCTTATAGAGAAATGACGATGACGACGGCTGAAACTCAGCCGCCCGTCGCACCAATAGGGGGAACTATAGGATGGCCAATCTTTTCAACGTTACGAAGCTGGGACTTTTTCTCCGATCAGGCACTGCCCTGACACTCGCGCTGGCGGCAGGCCAGGTGTCGGCTGCCGATACTGCTTCAGCAGCGGACGCGGTGGATCAGGGCGAAATCGTCGTCACCGCGCAAAAGCGCGAACAGAAGCTCCAAGATGTCGGCATCGCAATTTCGGTGCTGGGCAAGGATGATCTTGATAACCGCACTATCACCAGCGCGACCGATGTCGTTTCGGCCATCCCAAACCTGAAGTATAATGCCTATTCCTCGTCGCAGGTCGTGTTCAATATGCGCGGCGTGTCGCAAAATGATTATGGCGATCAGCAAGAACCCCCTGTTGCGGTCTATCAGGATGATTCCTACGCCAGCTCCATCACAACGGCGAGTTTTCCGATCTTTGATCTGGCGCGGGTGGAGGCCTTGCGCGGCCCGCAAGGACCGCTGTTCGGGCGCAACGCCACAGGCGGGGCAGTGCAGTTTATATCGAACCAGCCGACCGAGGAGTTGGATGGCTATGCCCGGCTGACCTATGGGCGCTTTAATCAGACCGTGGTTGAAGGGGCGGTTTCTGGCGCACTCGGCGAGAATTTGACCGCCCGGGTGTCTGGCATTTTCAATCGCGACGATGGCTATATGGAAAATATCACGCCCGGCGAGAAAGACCGCGGGGCGAATAATCATTGGGCGCTACGCGGCATTTTGGCCTACCAGCCCAGCTCCGCCTTCAAAGCCAAGCTGACGCTGCGTTATTCGCAGGCGGATAAGGAACGTCAGGCGGGCGTTTATAATTACGCGCCTGCCTGCCCCAATGCGCAGTTCCAAGGGGAATTTCTCGCGCCGACCGCAAGCTGCGCCTATTGGGGCGTGACAGGTACGGCCGGCAATGGCTATTTCAATCCGGATATTGCGGCATCGCAGGGCGGCAGCCCTTGGAAGACGGCCGGCACGGGGGATGCCTATGTCGATCGCAAGCTTTTTAGCAGCACGCTGCGCATTGATGCTGAACTTGGTGGGTTGGATCTGACTTCTATCTCTGATTATCAGCATGTCGACAAATTCTACATTGAAAGCGGCAATGGCCCGCCCGAAATCCCTTATGTTGAAAACGTCACGCCGCCGGCAACCGCGCCATGCCCAGCACCCAATGCGACGCTGACCTGCTACGCATCGGGGACGGTGTTCTTCCAAGATGCAAAGGTGAACCAATATTCGCAGGAAGTGCGTCTGTCCAAAACATCGGACAGCAATTTCCTGACCGTTGGGGCCTTTGGCATGATCATCGACGGGGCCTATAAGGCCAAATATGCCACGCCCTTTGGCGGCTATGATCCCAGCGTCAACTTTACCCAGAAGACGGAGTCCTATGCCGTTTTCGCGCAGAATGAGTATAAGGTCAGCGATCAGGTTAAATTGATCGGTGGCTTGCGCTATTGGCACGACAATAAGGTTGGGGATTACGCCGCGACCCATGTCTTGCCGCTCTACGCCTTGTCGCTGCGCTTTGGGCCTAAGGGGGTATCCTATACCGACCTGACGGGCACCAATAGCCCGGCATCCTGGACCTTTGGCGCGGGCACGTCTGGCGTGACCATCACGCCGGAGGCGGCCTCCCCCAATTTCAGTGGCGTGACCGCGCGGGCCGCGATTGAGTATAAGCCCAGCGACGATGTTTTGGACTATGTCAGCTATAATCGCGGCTCTAAATCTGGCGGTTTTACCTTCTCAACGGGCACGCCGTTCCCGTCTCAGCTGGTCGATACGCTGAACAATCTGGCATATCGGCCGGAGACGTTGAATGACTATGAAGTCGGTCTGAAAACGACGCTTGCGCCGGGCACGACATTCAACCTCGCGGCATTTTATTATGACTATAAGAATTACCAGGCGTTTGTGCAGGTTGGATTTACGCAGGTCGTGCGCAACCTTCCCGCCAAGGTCAAAGGGATTGAAGCAGATTTTACCACGCGCCCAGCCCCGGGCCTGACGCTCCAGCTTTCAGGCACTTATTTGGACAGCGAAGTGAAGGATGTCCTCTTGCCGGATGGGGCAACGATTGTGACGCGGGATCTGCCTCAGGCACCCAAATTGTCGGGCAGCGCCATGGCGCGCTATGAATTTGCGCTGGCGGGCGGCATAGCGTCGGTTCAGGCCGACGCGATCTTCCAAGGCAAGATGTGCTTTACCGTGATGTGCGCCCCCGTTGAGCGGGAAGGCGGCTATGGCGTCGCAAACGGGCGTCTTGGCTTCACCACGGCCGATGAAAAGGTGGATGTCGCCCTGTTCGTCAACAATCTATTCAACCGGGCCTATCGCGTCTATGCGTTTGATGGGTCGCTCTATTGGGGCGATACCTTGGGCGTTTATGCAAAGCCACGCACTTGGGGCCTTACCGTCCGCTATAATTTCGGCAAATGAGACGCTGAAAGCTGACCAAGCATAGGGCCGACCTCTGCACATGTATTCAGAGGTCGGCCCGCTGTTTCCAGGGGGAGAATAAGGGTGGCAAGCACGGCGGCAATAGCAGGCGCGGGGCAGGCGGGGGGCCAAATGCAGTTGCATCGTCAGCTGGATTGGAAGGATGCTTTTTGGGCGTCGAGCGGGGTGCCGGCGGGCGTTCTGCTGACCATGGGCGGCATCGCCACGATGATCGGCCAGCCGAGCTGGGTGATCTGGATCGCCTCCATCCTGATGGGGTTTATGCAATCCTTCGTTTATTCCGAAATTGCGGGGCTTTACCCCAATAAATCCGGAGGCACTTCGATTTACGGCGCAGCGGGATGGTTGCCATATGGCAAATTCATCGCGCCGATTTCAGTGTGGTGCAATTGGCTTGCTTGGTCGCCTGTCTTGGCGCTTGGGACCAGCCTTGGGGCGGGTTATGTGATGGCCAGCCTGTTCCCGGCGGACTCTGCGATCCGGCAATGGCAATTTGATCTCGTGGCTCTCGATTTTATCCGCGAAGGGCTCCACCTTCGGGTCAATCTCGTGTCGATTATCGCCACGGGATTTTTGCTTTTGACCTTTGCGCTTCAGCATCATGGCGCGGCGCGGGCCGCGAATTTCCAGAAGATTCTGGGCATTGCCTGCATGGTGCCGCTGCTGCTTGTTGGCCTCGTCCCCCTCATCACCGGCGATTTGCCGCGTGAAAACCTGTTTCCGCTCTTGCCCATCCTGCGCGATGCTGCGGGGAATATCGGCTTTGGAACATGGGATGCCGCCGGGCTCACACTCTTGGCCGGGGCCATGTTTGGGGCGGGCTGGTCAACCTATGGCTTTGAAACAGCGGTTTGCTACACACGTGAATTCAAGAATCCAGCAAAAGATACGGCCCGCGCTATCTTTGCATCCGGCCTATTGTGTATGGCCATTTTCACGCTCGTGCCCTTGGTTTTCCAAGCCTCGCTTGGTCTAGAGGGTATGCTGGACCCCTCGATTTACGATGGATCGGGCGTTGCCAATGCACTGGCCAAAATATTGGGTGGCGGCGCGGTCATCGGCAATCTGCTCATTGTCATGCTGGTGCTGGCCCTTTTGCTCATCGTGATGACATCGATGATGGGCTCATCGCGGACCTTATATCAGGCATCGGTCGAGGGCTGGTTTCCGCGTTACCTCTCCCGCGTCAACGCGCATGGGGCACCTACCGCTGCTATGTGGACGGATTTGGTGTTTAACCTCGTGCTGCTGCTCGCGTCGGATTATTTCGCTGTGCTGATGATTTCAAACGTCTGCTATTTTGTTTTTAACTTCCTCAACCTGCAATCAGGATGGATCCACCGGATTGACCGGTCAGATTGGAACCGGCCCTATCGCTGCCCAACCTGGCTGCTGGCGACAGGCGCTGTCTTTGGCTTTGTCAATTTGGTTTGGATGGGCGCTGGCGCAAATGTGTGGGGCGACGGCACATTGCGCAATGGCCTGCTCGCTGTTCTGCTGATCATCCCGATCTTTGCATTCCGCCATTATTTGCAGGACCAGGGACAGTTTCCTGCGGCAGAAGGCATCGCCGACGACCTCTTTGCGCGACCTGCCGTCCTGCCAAAGGCGGGCCTATTACCCTATCTCACCTTGGTCGCGGCCGCAGCAACTGTGGGGCTTGCCGCCTATCTTGCGGAATGAGCATGGCCTGAGGCCAGATATTGATGGGCTCAGGCCGGGGCTGGGACAGGCTCTAGCTGCGATAATCGGCGTTGATGCTGATATAGCCATGGGTCAGGTCGCACGTCCAAACGGTGGCGCGGCCATTGCCCAGCCCCAGAGAGACCCCAATGCTGATGTCTTCGCCCTTTAGATGTGCGGCAACAGGCGTTTCGTCATAGCCGTCCACCGGAAGCCCAGCTTCGGCAACTTGGGTCGCGCCAAAACGAATGGCGAGAAGATCGCGCTCCGCCGGTTCGCCCGCTTTGCCAATCGCCATCACAACCCGACCCCAATTGGCGTCTTCACCTGCAATGGCTGTCTTGACCAAAGGCGAGTTTGCGATGCTCATGGCAATGCGATGGGCGCTCGCGTCTGAAACCGCGCCGTCGACACTGATCTCAATAAACTTGCTCGCCCCCTCTCCATCGCGGACGACGAGATGGGCGAGTTGGCGGCATAGATCGGCAAGGGCCGCCTGAAAGGCATCTGCCCCGGCATCGTCTTTGGTTGAAAGCGGCGCATTGCCCGCCTTGCCTGTTGCAAAGGCCAGAACCGTGTCGGATGTAGAGGTGTCACTATCCACCGTAATGCAGGAAAAGCTGGCCTTATTGGCGGCAGACAGCATCTCTTGCAGCAGGCCTGGTGCAATCGCCGCATCGGTAAAGATATAGCCCAGCATCGTCGCCATATCAGGCGCGATCATGCCGGAGCCTTTTATGACGCCAACCAGCGTGACCGTGCGGCCTCCAATCACAGCCTGCGTCATGGCGCCTGTGGGGAAGGTGTCGGTCGTGGAGATGGCGGCCGCGACATCGGCCCAGCCACAGGGGTCAGCTGAAAATGCCAATTCAAGGCCCGCTTCGGCCTTATCAATCGGCAGCGGCACACCAATAACGCCTGTGGCGGACACAAAAACTTCTTCCGCCGCACAGCCCAGATGGCTGGCGACTTTGGTTGTGATGGCATCCACCGCGGCCCGGCCCTTATGCCCGGTAAAGGCATTGGCATTGCCCGCGCTGACGACAAGCGCGCGCGCGCGGCCAGCGGGTAAATGGGCCCGGCACCATTCCACTTCGGGCGACAGGCATTTGCTCTGCGTGGTCACGCCTGCAACCGCCGTTCCCGCATCCAGCGTGATCAACGTCAGGTCTGCCCGGTCCCAAGCCTTATAGCGCGCCCGCGCCACACGCGGCGACGCGCCATCAATCGCGGGCAATTCCGGAAAAGGGCGGGCGAGGGGGGACGAGCTGATGTTCATAAAATGCCCCTAGACACTGCGCCCGCTTGGTTCAACCATGGGAAAGAGTGGCAGAGCATTCAGAGGGTTAAAGATAATCCGACGGGCGCGGGATGGACGGCCCGGCCATTCATCCCTATATCCTGACCTAAGGATAATATTGATGCGCCTTTTTCTTTATCTTGTGGCCCTTGTGGCCGGGTTTTCGTCCGCAGAGGCGAGCCGTGGCGCTATGGCGCAGCCTGCGGCTGTTGGGGCTGTGGCGCAGACCCAAGACCCGACGGCTGTGGCTTCGACGCGCAAGCTGTTGGCGCATGCGGCCTTGCTCGCTCAGCCGGGCTTTGTGCCATCACAGACGCTGTTGCCGCCAGTCCTTGCCGGATTTCTCCCGCCCCTGATCGGCGTTGAACTGACAGATCGCCCGCGCGCCTGATTTGCGCGCCGCGCCCTTTTCTCATCGTCAATTTTCTGCGTCGCCGTTGCTGCTGACGCGCTGTTTTAATCAAGGAAATGCCCATGTTCGGCAAGATCGCCAAATCGATTTTTGGGTCGTCCAACGACCGTTATGTCCGCACATTGATGAAGATTGTCGACAAGGTGAATGCGCTCGAGCCTGATATGCAGGCCATGAGCGATGCCGATTT
>JBJTAW010000003.1:0-2816 GCA_046091025.1 Chakrabartia sp.
CAAAGGGAAATATGGCTCAATCCTGCGCATCTGCGCCTTGCTCAGCAAAAAAGGAACATCCATCGACAGTGCCTCCTCGACACTGCCATTGAATCAACCAATCATCCCCCATGCAAGCGATTTAATAGGTCCTGACCCTAGGCTCCAAACACGAACTGCGCCGTCGTCTTTGCCTTGACCTCATCCACCGTCACGCCAGGTGCCATTTCGATGAGCTTGAAGGGTGATTGGTGATCGGCCCGTTGAAACACGGCCAAGTCCGTGATGATCATATCCACCACATTGCGACCCGTCAGCGGCAGGGTGCAGGCTGGGATGAATTTGGGGCTGCCATCCTTGGCAGTGTGCTCCATCACCACGATGATCTTCTTAACACTCGCGACCAAATCCATGGCACCGCCCATACCCTTGATCATCTTGCCGGGGATCATCCAGTTTGCGATGTCGCCGCCTTCAGAAATTTCCATCGCGCCCAATACGGTCAGGTCAATATGCCCGCCGCGGATCATCGCGAAGGATTGGGCGCTGTCAAAATAGGCACTTTGCGGCAGCTCGCTGATCGTTTGCTTGCCTGCATTGATCAGATCGGCATCTTCCTCTCCCTCATAAGGGAAAGGCCCAATGCCCAGCATCCCGTTTTCTGACTGGAGCGTAACGGTGATATCCTTGGGCACATGATTGACGACCAAGGTCGGAATGCCGATGCCAAGATTGACGTAGAAACCGTCTTCAAGCTCCTGGGCGGCACGCGCCGCCATCTCGTCGCGGGTCCAGCTCATGATGCGGCCTCCCGCTGCGTTACAGTTCGGAACTCAATCTTCTTGTCATAGGGGCTGCCCAAGATCATGCGCTGCACATAGATGCTGGGCAGGTGGATATGGTCTGGGTCAAGGCTGCCAATGGGAACAATCTCTTCCACCTCAACCACGCAGATTTTGCCGCACGTGGCGGCGGGAAGATTGAAGTTGCGGGCAGTTTTGCGGAACACCAGAGTGCCGCTCTCATCCGCCTTCCAAGCTTTCACAATCGCCAGATCAGCAAAAATGCCGCGTTCCAGGATATACTCCTGCCCGTCGAAATTCTTGACCTCTTTGCCCTCGGCAACGGCGGTGCCGACGCCCGTTTTGGTGAAAAATCCCGGGATCCCCGCCCCACCCGCGCGCATCCGCTCCGCCAGCGTGCCTTGGGGGCAGAACTCCACCTCCAGCTCACCCGCCAAATATTGGCGTTCAAATTCCTTATTCTCCCCCACATAGGAAGAGATCATTTTCTGGATCTGACGGGTGCGCAGCAATTTGCCCAAGCCTTCGCCGTCAATGCCCGCATTGTTGGACGCAACGGCCAGCCCCTTGACCCCGCTTTCGACGATCGCGTCGATAAGCCGTTCAGGAATCCCGCACAGACCAAAACCACCGGCCGCGATCAGCATGTCATCGCGCAACACCCCTGCAAGGGCGGCGGCGGCACTGGGGTAGATTTTCTTCATGAATAAGCTCCTCGGTTGGGGCTAGTCCCGCGTGCCCAGCAATTGACGCGCCACCACCCAATTGTGAATTTCACTGGGGCCATCGTAAATCCGCATGGTCCGGAGCTTTGCGGACATGAGATAGAGTGGCAGTTCCCGCGTCATCCCCATACCGCCATAAAGCTGCATGGCGTGGTCAACAATTTCATAGGCGGACTCGATGCAGAAAGATTTGATCATCGAAATTTCAAGCCGGGTGTCGCGACCTTCATCTAGCTTCCAAGCGCAATCATAGGTCATCAGCCGCATAGCGTGAACCCGCGTGGCAGCATCTGCGACCCAGTTCTGCACCGTCTGGCGCGAGGCCAAGGCCTTGCCAAAGGTCACGCGCTGCGGCGCATAATCCACCATCATATCGAGCGCGCGCTGCGCCATGCCAATCGCCCAAGACGCCATTTCAATACGGCGCGTGCCCAACCGCACCTGCATCGGGGCAAAGCCCTGCCCTCGTGTACCCAACAACTTCCAACCCGGCACACGGCAATCTTCCAGCGCGACTTCATAGGTTGACGTGCCGTCCACCATGGGGATGCGACGCAGCACGTTGAAGCCCGGCGTATCGCGATCCACCAAAAAGGCGGAAATGCCGTTTCGGCCATTGGGGTTTTTGTCGGTCACGGCCATTAGGATCGTGAAATCTGCCTCCGCCGCCTTGGTGATCCAGATTTTGCGGCCATTGATAATCCAATCATCGCCATCTTGCACGGCAGATGTTGTCATGCAAGCAGGATCAGCCCCGGCCCCAGGTTCTGAAATGCCAATGGCCGATATGGTTTCACCGCGCACATAAGGAGCAAGATAGACCTCGCGCTGCCGCTCATCCGCGGCGACCATCATCATCCGCAAATTCGGGGAATCGGGCGGCAAAGTATAGGGAACGGCGGTGCGGCCAAGCTCTTCATTCACGCCGACCATCGCCACCATGGGCAAATTCATGCCACCCACTTCTTCGGGTGCATCCAGACCCCAAAGACCAAGATCACGTGAGACGGCGTCCACTTTTGCCTGCTCTTCCTTGGTCAGATAGCTGCCCTGTCCCGCCGCTTCGCGCGCCAGAACTGAGTTTTCCAGCGGTATCAGCTGAGCGTCGACAAATTTGCGGACCAGCTCTTTCAGCATCCGGTGCTCTTCGGCGAGTTCAAAGTTCATCAGCTTTACTTTCCCTATTCCGATACCGGATCAACGCGGGGCCATGCGAATGCCACCATCCAGACGGATGGACTGGCCATTAAAATAGCTGTTGCGCACCAATTCAAGCGCCAGACTGCCAAATTCTTCCGGCTTCCCCAAC
>JBJTAW010000004.1:0-2508 GCA_046091025.1 Chakrabartia sp.
CGATGCGCCTGCTCCGGCTCGATCCTGCAGGCGCGTACAAGAAATCGGCGCGCGTCGTCGGGGATGTCATCGGCAAATATCATCCGCACGGGGACCAGAGCGTCTATGACGCGATGGTCCGCCTCGCGCAGGACTTCTCCCTGCGCTACCCGCTGGTCGACGGGCAGGGCAATTTTGGCAATATCGATGGCGATAATGCCGCGGCCTATCGCTATACCGAAGCGCGCATGACGGCGGCGGCCATTGAGCTCATGGCTGGGCTGGATGACGGCACAGTTGATTATCGTCCGACTTATAATGGTGAGGATGAAGAGCCAGAGGTTTTTCCCGGCTTGTTCCCCAATCTTCTGGCCAATGGATCATCGGGCATCGCAGTCGGCATGGCGACCAGCATCCCGCCGCATAATGTGGCCGAAATTATCGATGCCGCGACGCATGTGATCGACAATCCGCGCTGCGAGCCCATTGAGCTGATGCAGTTTGTCAAAGGCCCTGACTTCCCAACCGGGGGGCAATTGGTCGACAGCGCGGCCTCCATTGCCGAAGCCTATGCCACGGGGCGCGGGTCGTTTCGCGTCCGAGCGCGCTGGGTGGTGGAGGATCAAGGGCGCGGCACGTGGGTCGCGGTGGTCACCGAAATTCCCTATCAGGTGCAAAAGGGCAAGTTGATCGAGACGATTGCCCAGATCGTTAATGATAAGAAGCTGCCCATTTTGGCCGATGTGCGCGATGAATCGTCTGAGGATATTCGTTTGGTCATTGAGCCAAAGAGCCGCAGTGTCGATCCGCATGTGTTGATGGAAAGCCTGTTTCGGCTGACCGAACTTGAGAATAAATTCTCCCTAAACCTCAATGTTTTGGGGGCGGACCGCACGCCGCGTGTCATGAACCTGAAGGATGTGCTCGCCGCATGGCTGGATCATCAAATTGAGGTTCTGGTGCGTCGGTCACAGCACCGTCTGGGCAAGATTGACGATCGGGTCGAGCTGCTCGATGGGTACCTTGTTGCCTATCTGAACCTCGATCGCGTGATTGAGATTATCCGTACCGAAGATGAGCCAAAGCCCGTCATGATCGCCGAATTCAACCTGACTGACCGCCAGGCTGAGGCGATCCTCAATATGCGGTTGCGCAGCCTCCGTCGGCTTGAGGAAATGGAGATTAAGGGCGAGCGCGATAAGCTTATGGCTGAACGCGATGGGCTGGTGCAGTTGCTCGAAAGCCCCGCCCGGCAAAAGACCCGCCTGAAGAAAGACCTTGCGGCTCTGCGCGACCGCTATGGCCCAGAGACGCCGCTTGGGAAGCGGCGCACTTGGGTTGAGGAAGCGGCCCCTGCGCGCGACATTCCGCTGGAAGCTATGATTGAGCGGGAGCCGATCACCGTCATCATGTCGCAGCGCGGTTGGGCGCGCGCGATGAAGGGCCATGTTGCACTGGATGCCGCCGAGGCGCTGAAATTTAAGGAAGGGGATGGCCCCGCTTTTGCTTTCCACGCGCAGACGACGGACAAGATTTTGCTGGTCGCCGAAGACGGACGTTTCTTCACCTTGGGCGGAGACAAGTTGCCGGGCGGGCGCGGCTTTGGGGAACCGGTGCGCCTGATGATCGATCTTCCCGATGGCACGGGCATCGTCAATATCTTCCCGGCGCGCATGGACGAGCGCATTTTGCTCGCCGCATCGGATGGTAAAGGCTTTGTCGCCAAAACGGCGGACGTCATCGCCGAAACGCGCAAAGGCCGTCAGGTTGTGAACCTACGCACCGGGGCAAAACTTGCCGTTGTGCGCGTGATTGCGGCCACGGATGATTATGTCGCGGCCGTCGGTGAAAACCGAAAGCTGGTTGTCTTCCCGCTCAATGAATTGCCGGAAATGGGGCGTGGCCAGGGTGTGACGCTGCAAAAATATAAGGATGGCGGCCTATCTGACGCGACGACCTTCCGCTTGGAAGAGGGCCTAAGCTGGGCCATGGGTGGGGACACTGGGCGGACGCGGACAGAGGCGGATTTGACGCCTTGGCGCGCGGCGCGTGGGGCGGCGGGCCGGATGCCGCCGTTGGGTTTTCCCCGCGATAATCGTTTCGGCTGAGCTTAGCCGATCTGGGTGAGTTGGTCTGCAATCGCTTCGGCCCGGGCCTGATCTGGAAAGCCTTCTTCGACCCATTGCCGCTCAACGGCTTGCAGGATGCGGGCGACATCCGGTCCTGCCTGAACACCCCGCGCGACAATCGCGCCGCCGCTTAAAGGAAAGCGGGGCGGTGTCCACCCGCTAAATGCCGCTAAATCGCCTTTACCCAAAAGCAGACGATCTTGCGCAACCTCCAGCCCCAATTGATAGGCAAGGGCGCGGGGATGACCCCCATCTTCTTGCGTCCGGCCTGCGACCAACACCATCCGCTTGCGCTGCGCATTGGACAGTTTCAGGCGATTGGCAATGTCTTCCGCCAAGGCCGGGTCGGCGGCCAAAAGCGATGACAGCCGCCGGATCGGATCCGGCGAGACGGATGCAG
>JBJTAW010000005.1:0-8159 GCA_046091025.1 Chakrabartia sp.
CTGGTTTGGGCCGGAACCTCCATCACAGCGGCGACAGGCGGGTTGCTCGCGGCCGCCTCATTTTCGATCACCGTCACAGGTGGCGGCGGCTCCAAAGCCTTAAGGCGGCTATCGGTGGAGGTGGCCAGCGCCTTGACCGCCTCTTCAAGCTTGCGCAGTCGATTGCCATCTGTCTCCACCTGTTCGGTGAGCATCCGTAACTGCGACTCAAGGGCATCCAGACGCGATGTCAGGTCGGTCAGCGGGGCCGTAGCTGCTGGCGCCGCCGGTCCAACATCCCCAGTTGCCAGTCCAATTTCAGGCTGCACCTGTGGGGCGCCCGGAAAGACCTTGCGCTGCACGGCCCGCATCTCGCGTTCCAGCTTATTGACCCGCAATTCGACTTCGTTGGACTGTGCCATCAGCGGCATAGAGGCCGCAGCAGATAGCAAGGCGACGGAAATCAAGGCAAAACGCATTGTGAACATCCCGGATAGATCAATTCTTACCGACTGTGGACCAGACCGAATGCGCGATCAAGGCTGTGTCTGCGCAGGGGTCATTGCAGCTGTTGGCGCCGGAGTGGCAGGGCCAGCATTCTGAGCCGCCGGGGCCGCAGGTCGTGCAGCCAAGGCGGCGGCACTAACCGGCACATTCGAGAGTGTCTGGTTCGCCGGGCCGAGTGCAGGCACTGAGACGCCCCCAATTGTAACTGCAATTTGATCTGCCCGGCCCGTGCGGATCATTGGTCCATTTGCATCAGGGGGAACAGGATAGCTCTCGCCCTTTTTAATGATGCCTTGGAACAAGACCTTGTCCGAACTGTCATAAATTCTGACCCACACATCATCAATTGCCATCAGCAGCACGGGTCCGGTTGGCAGCGCTGTCGTGGCGGCGGGGGCTGCCGCTGGACGCGCCGGAGCGGCCGGACGCGCAACGGAGGGCGCTTGCTCAACCTTGGCCAATTGCGGGTCAAACAAGGTGCTGCGCCATAGGCCATAGCCGCCAACAAAGGCTAGCATGATCAAAATTGCCGTCCAGGCCAGCCATTTCGGAGGGATCCGAGTCGGGTCCGCAACATTATCGCCAGACGCTGCCGTCCAGCTGTCCTGACCGCGGCCCAGTTCAACACGCAAATCCCGGATCAGGATGACTTCGTCTTCCCCCACAATCCGGGCAAAGGCGCGGACAAATCCTGTCGCATAGGTGAAGGAGGGCAAGGTCGAAAAATCATTCGATTCAATGGCTTCCAAATGGCGCAGAGGAACGCGGGTCTTTTCTGCGATATCAGACAAGTTAAGGCCTGCCGCCACGCGCGCGGCGCGAAGCCGATCGCCAACTTGGTCAAGTGCCAACATGGGGGCGTCTGTCAATGCGTCCGACATGGTCCGTTCCGCATTCCCTCAATGTCCCATTGGGACGATTATTTTGTCATGAGATAACATAGATTGGCGTGGCTGACGACTCGTTTGAGCGGCGACCAAACTCCTATGCAATATCAATGGATTGGCTGCGCGCCCAATCCCCTAGGGCGTCTCGCAAATTGCGCGGTGGATCGGCTAATAGCTTTTCCATCATGGGTTTGGCGGCACTCAGATCAAGCGATCGGACCATGGCCTTTACAGGCGGTATCGCCGCTGGCGTGATGGACAGCCGTTCAAAGCCGATGGCAAGCAAGGCCATGGCCTCCAACGCGCGGCCACCCATTTCACCGCAAATGGTAACAGGCGTATTGGACTCCCGACAGGCGATCAGTACGCGCCGCAAGAACCGCAATATGGCCGGGGACAGCCAGTCATACCGCTCTGCCAATTTCGGGTTGGCGCGGTCTGCGGCGAACAGAAATTGGGTCAGGTCATTGGTGCCGATCGACACAAAATCGGCCTTGGGCAAGAGCACATCGAGCATCTCAGCAAGCGCTGGAACTTCCAGCATCGTGCCATAATGGATGCGCGAGGGAAGCTGGCGACCTTGTTTGGCAATCCAGTCCCGCTGGCGCTCAAAAATCGCCTTGGCCTCTTCAAACTCCCAAGGCTCTGACACCATTGGGAACATCACATTGAGGGTGCGGCCGGCGGCGGCTTCCAACAGCGCGCGGGCGTGCGCCTTCATCAGGCCATCGCGTTCGAGCGCCAGACGCAGGGCGCGCCATCCCATGGCCGGATTTTCTTCTGCATGCCCGTCAAAGCGCAGATAGGGGAGGGCCTTGTCCCCCCCGATATCGACCGTGCGAAAAACCACGGGGCGGTCGCCCGACGCGTCCAGCACATCGCGATAAAGGCGTTGCTGGCGCTCCCGCTGCGGCATTGTGGCGGACACCAAAAACTGAAACTCTGTGCGGAACAGACCAATGCCGTCCGCACCCGTCACGTCCAACTGGCCAATATCATCGCGCAAGCCCGCATTGACCATCAAGGTGATGCGGGTGTCGTCCTTTGTCACCGGCGGTTGCGAACGCAAGGCCGCATAGCCAGCCCGGCGCTTTTGCGATGCTTGCAGGCGGCTTTCAAAGGCCTGCTCCATCGCCGGGCTGGGACGCACAAAGGCAGCTGACTGCCCGGCGTCGAGCAGAACAAGATCGCCCTCCCCAATCATCCGCCGCACGCCCTTCACGCGGCCCAGAACGGGAACGCCCATGGCGCGCGCCACAATCGTCACGTGCGCGGTCAGCGCCCCTTCTTCCAGGATCACGCCTTTCAAGCGTCGTCGATCATATTCCAAAAGCTCGGCGGGGCCCAAATTGCGGGCAATCAAAATCGTGTCCTGCCGCAGGCCGGCCTGTGCGGCAGAGCCAAGCTGACCAGAGACGATCCGGAGCAGCCGATTGGCCATATCCTCCAGATCATGCATCCGGTCGGCCAGCAACGGATCGTCAATTTGGCGCATCCGCATCCGGGTGCGTTGCTGCACGCGTTCGATTGCGGCCTCTGCTGTCAGGCCGCTGTCAATCGCCTCATTAATGCGCCGACGCCAACCTTCATCATAGGCGAACATCTTGTACATTTCGAGGACTTCGCGATGTTCGCCCTCAACGCCAAATTCGGCTTCGCTCGCCATGCGCTCAATCTGTTCACGCATCTTGTCAAAGGCGGCGTAAACGCGGTGCCGCTCTGCTTCGATATCTTCGGCAACTGTATGTTCAATGGTGACGCGCGGCTGGTGGAAAACAGCATAGCCAGACGCCATGCCATCGACTAGCTTCAGGCCAGACAGGCGCTGGGCCGTGGTATCTTGAATCTTGCTGCCGCGCCGTTCGGCATTGTCGATCAGGCCGGCATTGGCGATCAGTTCCGACAGCACCATGGCCACCGTCTGAAGCGCCTCAATGTCCACCTCTTCATATTTGCGCGATTCGATGTGCTGAACGCATAAGACGCCAACAGCGTCTTCTTTGCGGATGATGGGAACCCCGGCAAAGCTATGAAACAGGTCTTCGCCCGTTTCCGGCTTATAGGCAAAATCCGGGTGGCTGGTGGCTTCATCCAGATTGAGCGCGGCCATGTGTTCGGCAATCGTGCCGACAAGCCCTTCACCCATGGCGAGCCGAGTCACGTGCACAGCCTCTTGCTTCAGCCCCTTGGTTGCGAACAATTCCAACAGGCCGTCGCGACGCAGATATATGGAGCAGACTTCGCTTTTCAGCACGCCCGCCATGGTCGCCACCACTTGGTTGAGTGTTGCCTGAGCACTGGTGCGCGATGCCATCACTTCGTGAAGGCGGATCAGAATCTCCCGCGAGGCAGAGGCGGCACTTATGGGCATGAGTCCGCGCTAGCAGTTTGTGGCGTCAGATGCCAACGCCAAGAAAATCGAATGCGGCCGCCGCGCCCCATGCCGTGCCACTTATCCCCCATCGCCATCGCTGGCCAAGGCGTCGCTGCCGGGCAGGGCGGGTTTAGGCGGAATTTTCGGCAGCTTGCCGCCAGAACAGGCATAGGTCATGGCCATTTCGACCAATGTGCCAGCGCTCACCCGTTCATATTTCGGCGCATAGTCCGCGCCTTTCCAATCATGGGATTTTTTGCCGCCCACAAATCGGGCATAATTGAGCGTCGCTACAGATCGGGCGCGGCAGTTAAAGCTGTAGCGCACCCGCTCCACCGATCCCTTGGTGCCGGGACCACGCATTTCGACATAGACTTGGGCCACCGCAAAGTCGCGCAAGCCGCGCAGGGGTGGCGCAGTTTTCAGGCTGCTGACATCGACAAGAATTTGCCGCCCGCCGCTGCTTTCTCCTAATAAGATGAGGGGCCTTGGCCATTGCGGCTGGGCCGATGGCGGCGGGATGACGGCCTGCGCTATGAGGGGCGCTGACATTAGCCCGCCGACAAAGGTCATAAGTGCTCTTAGCAGCATCAGGCAGGTTCGGCATCTCGTGCCAAAACGGGCAGAGCATTGCCTTGCGCGGCCGCCCGCTTTGCGCCCCGGGCCAGCTCTTTCGTCAAGGCGCGCTGATAATGATCGAAATCGAGCTGAATCGTGTGGCGGCGGGCGGCATAATATTGGCCGGTATAATAGTCCTCATCCGCCGCGATGATGCGCTGCAGCTCCGCTTCCGGTGGCGGTGCATAAACGCCCGCCAGATAGGCGGCGACCAGCTTGGATTGCTGCTCGGCAAAATTGACGAGTGTCGGCAGCGGTTGCGCCAGCCCCATATAAAAGAGATCGGGCACGCCCGGTTTCATGATGCGCTTGAACAAAGGGGGTGGTCGATTGTCGGCATCCGCCTGAAACGCCGGGTCGTTGAAAAAAGGAAATTTAATGTCATAGCCCGTTGCCCAGATGATGGCGTCGACCTCTTCGCGGCTGCCATCGGTAAAGACCACATATTGCCCATCCAGCCGGTCAATCCCCGGCTTCATGTAGATATCGCCTGACCCTGCCCGCAACAGAAATTCGCCAGATACCGTGCCATGGCTTTCAAAGGGGCCAATTTCGGGTTCGGGCAGGCCATAATCGCGCATCCGCCCGACCAGATTTTTGATCAGCTTTTCGCCGATTTTCTGGCGCAGCCATTTGGGCATCCAAGCGGGCGCTGGGTTTTTGTCGAGCGGTTGGCCCTTATAATATTTTGGAAAAATCCAGACCCCGCGCCGGGCTGAGACGAACAGCTTCTGCGCAATTGGCCGCTGAGAGAGTTCAGAGGCAATGTCCATCGCGCTATTGCCCATGCCAACGACCAACACTCGTTTGCCAACACAATTTATAGGCTCAAACGGACTGCGATAGTGATGGGAGTGGATTTGCGGCCCTTCAAAATCACCCGGATACGGGGGAATGTGCGCGGCCCAATGATGCCCATTGCACACCGCCAGCGCACCATAATGCCGCACCTCTCCAGTGGAGAGCGTGATGGTCCAGCCGCCACCCGATTGCCGCTCTGCCGTGTCCACCCGTGTGTTGAACCGGATGTGCCGCCGCAGATCGAAATGATCGACATAATCATGGAAATATTGGAGCAATTGGGCGTGGTGCGGATAGTCTGGCCAATCGGCAGGCACCGGATAATCTTCAAAGGCGAGCCGCCATTTGGATGTGTCGATATGGAGGCTCTGGTAACAAGCCGACATGCCGTTCGGGTTGTTATAATACCAGTTGCCGCCAATATTGTCGGACGCTTCGAATATGTCGAAGGGGATGCCATAATCTTGCAGCCGCTTGGCTGTGGTGAAGCCGGAACAGCCAGCCCCAATGATGCAAATTTTTGGACGTGTCATGGGTGCAGAATGCCCGGACGGCTTGGGAATGCAATAGTTTATCGCGCGTTGGGCTGCCAAAATTTCAGCGCACCAATTGCCCGCCTTTGATGACGCCCTTCACGCGTTCGAGCGTGCGGATATCGCGGGAGGGGTCCCCCTCCACCGCAACCAAATCCCCAAAGCGCCCCACCGCAATGGCGCCGACATCTTGTTCTCGCATCATGACCTTGGCGGCATCGCGGGTGGCGGATTGAATGGCCTGCATCGGTGTCATGCCAAAGCGTACCATATAGGCAAATTGCCGGGCATTCAGACCATGGGGATAGACGCCGCTGTCTGTGCCAAAGGCAATGGGCACGCCCATCTCAACCCCGCGACGAAACATTTGGCGCTGCACATCGGTGGTTTCCCGGTTCTTGCGTAGATATTCGGCGGGCCAGCCTTCGCGGGTGCCAACCTCATCAATATAGTCGCCGTTAAAAACATCCATGACCAACCAGACGCCCTTTGCCTTAGCCAGCGCCAGACCCTCTTCATCAATCAGGCTGGCATGTTCGATGGAGCGGACCCCCGCTCTTATGGCGGTCTTTATGCCTTCGGCCCCATGGGCATGGGCTGTCGCATAGCTGCCATGGGCCGTGGCGACGGCGACAGCGGCGCGCATTTGATCTTCGGTTAACTCAAGCTGACCCGGCTCTGTGCCGATCGCCAGCACCGCACCCGTTGCAATGAGTTTCAGGAAATCCGCTCCGCCTTTGAATAAGGCTTCGGAGTTGCGGGTCACTTCGGCAGGCGTTGATGAAACCCCGGCTCGCATTTCGGGTGGCACGGTTCCTGCCGGCAGTCCGTTAAGTTCGCCGCCACCGCCGGCTATGGTGATATAGGCCCCGATAACCGCCATACGCGGGCCGGGGACCAGCCCTTTATCAATCGCATCGCGCAGGCGGACATCGCCAAAGGCACGGAAGCTCCCCACATCACGCACGCTGGTGAACCCGGCCAACAGCGTGTCATAGGCATTGCGCGCGCCGATAAAGGCCGTTTCTGCGGCATCGCGTTTGATCGGCTCTGCAATGTCTGCGCCTTGGCCAACATCGGCCAAATGCGTGTGCAGGTCGATCAAGCCGGGCAGGACGGTGTAACGCTGCCAATCAACGACCCGCGCCCCTTTCGGGGCCCGGGCGCAGCGACCAATGGCGGTGATCCGGCTGTCGACAATAGTGATGCAGCTTTTGGGCAGAACGCGCCCCGCCTCGACATCGACAAGCTGACCGGCCTTCACATAGACCGTCTCCGCACGCGCCTGCATACCAATGAACAGGGCCGCGAGGCAGGCGAGCGCGGGTCGGATCATGCTGGTTCCAAAATCTTCCGCCCGGGCCGAACGACCACGCGCTGGCTTGGCTTTGTCTTCAAAGACACATCGCGGACGGTGTCCATAAACACCCATTCATTGGTCGCCGCCTTGGGCGTGAGCGACAGGTGCATATAGCCCCGGTTGGACGTATCCACCCAGCGCAGTTCCTGCTTATTGCGAGCCAGAATATCGCGGGCGATGCGGCTTGGGTCGGTGCCCGCCGTTGAGGATTCGATGCCCGGGCTGCTCACGCTGTGCCCACCAAATTCAACACCTGCCGGGCGGCCATCCTCCGGCAAATCAAACGCCCAGCCATGATGGCTGTCGCCTGAGACGACGACGAGGTTGAGTTCATGTTTCTGCGCGGCGGAAAAGACGCGGCTCCGGGCGACCGGATAGCCACCCCAATTGTCCAAATTATAGGGCAGGCCTGCTTTGGCCGAAGCAATCCCCTGACGCACATAGCCCTTGCGGGAGTCCTGCATGTCTGCCGGGAACCAGTTGAGCGCTTCTTCGGGCGTGTAATTATAGCCCATATTGGTGCCCGTGCCGAGCACGGCCCAAGTGCCTTTTGTGCGGGCAAATTGGTGGAAGAGCCAGCTTTCCTGTTCCGTCCCCATCATGGTGGAGGCAGGGTCCCGCCAAGCGCCATCGCGGAATTCGGCAAGCGCCTTTGCGGGATCGGGCGCGCGCATCATTTCTCCGGCCCAATAGGGCTTTGTGCGGGCTGAGTGGCGGGTATCCGTGCGGAAATAACTGCCCAGATCGCCAAATTCATAGGCCTTCCAAGGCTGTTCGCCAACGGGCAGCCATTCGCGCCAGACCTGCATCGCGGCATTGCGGCGGGCTGACCAATCGCCTTCATCGGGTGTGTGGTTCTGTGCCCCGCCTTCCCAGCTGTCATTGGCGCTTTCATGGTCATCGGTTGTGGGAATGCACGGGAAGTTGGCATGCATCGCCTGCAACTGTGGGTCCGCGCGATAGCTGGCATAGCGCAGGCGGTAATCCGCTAGCGTCAGAATTTCGCCTGCCGGAAAAATCCGGGCGGAGAATTTGGCCCCGATGTCGTAACCGCCCCGGCCATATTCATAAATATAATCGCCCATGTGCAACACGAGATC
>JBJTAW010000006.1:0-3256 GCA_046091025.1 Chakrabartia sp.
ATTCAAGATTGAGGATTTCGCCAATCAGCGTGCGAGCAATCTGAACATCAAGGTCAACTTTGTCGGCGGCGGATCGCAAATTTTCAGCGGATTCGGTCTGCCATCCAACAGCAAGATTGATGTGATGGCCGGGGCCAGCGAGGTGCTCGACAGCATTGAACTTTATGGTCTGGTCAATCAGGCTGGAGGTTCGTTGAAGTTCAAGGACGTCAAGCAGATCTCTTTTGACCCCGTCATGTCCGGCATTCCCGAACCGGCAAGCTGGGCAATGATGCTGGCAGGCTTTGGCTTGGTTGGGGGAGCTGCGCGCCGCCGGCGGAGTGGGGCTGCGCTCATCTCTGCCTGAACCTTGAAGGCCAAGTTATGAAGAAGGGGGCTGGTGCATTCCGGCTCCCTTTTTTTCTTTCTTCAATAATCTTTCGAGACGCGCACCGACGCGCCTTGTTCCCCAATGGTTGAGATTGTGGACAAGAGCGAAAGCCAGCGCGTGACCTGAAACTCCGCCCGTGTTGCGGAATATCCCTGGCCATCGGTCACGATTTCAACAAAGGTGTGCCGCGAAAGATATTTCCCTGCGGCAATCGACGTGCGCTGGCCGGTGGCCAAATCGGCGGGGAGAATACGCAGCCGATCCAAACCGATGGCTTTGCGCAGGGCATTAATTGGGTTCAACCCGGCACCGCCCTGCATGGAGGCAATGGCGGCAGCCAACTGCACCGCTTCTGGAGCAGACAGGTTGGTGATGGAGGTGCCAAAGAGCAGGCGAGACAGAAGCTCTTCCTGCGGCAAGGCAGGCACGCTGGAGAATGCAAATTCGGGACGTTGCCCGGTGCCGCTGACCCGGATGGTCGCGTTTAGGCCCTGTGTGTCCCCGCCCGCGACAATATCCAGCAGGGGGTCTGGCGGGCTTTCTCCCCGAAAGCGGATCGCCCCACGCTGCAAATCAAACAGCCGTCCGGAAAATTCATAATTCCCGCGCACCAGATCGGCCGTGCCCGTGATCGTTGGTGCAAGAAGGGAGCCAGATAAAGCAAGGCTGGCCCGCCATTCGCTATACAGCCCCAGACCCGTCACCATCAGTCGGCTTGGCGCATCCGCCTTGATGTCCAATGTCCAGGGCAGCGCCGATGTGACGATTGGCACGTCACTGCGTCCATCATTCAGCTCCGTCACCTTTAACCGAGGCACGGTGGCCGCCATGTCTGATCTGCCCAGAACATAAAGGCTGCGGGTGAGCCGAACGGACCCCTTGATCGTTCCGCCTGTGGCTGTGGAGACAATGCGCAAGGGACCTGTCACCGCCGCCGCCAGATCATCGCGTGCAATTATTTGGGCATTTTCGGTATCGACCGCCAAGTCCATGGTGGGCCGTCCTGCCGAAAAGTTAATGGTGCCTGATCCATTGACCCGTCCTCCACGGCCCGCATTGGCCGCAAAGTTTTCGATCATCAATTGGGCCCCATCGAACCGACCAAAAGCCGAAACATTCGTCAGCACCATGCCGAGCGCTGCACTTTCCACCCGGCCCGATGCCGTGCGGACAGACCCGCGAATAACGGGATCAGACAGGCGCCCTGTGACGTCCATTCCGACCGCCACATTGCCCGACAGGTCAAAGCTTTCAATCCCCGTCATCCGCCATAACGCCCCGGCATCGCCATTATAACGCAGCTGACCAATGAGGTTTGCCTTGGCAATGCGGCTGGCCAGAGAGCCATTCCCCGAAAGCCCCGTCAGTTGGACCTGCCCTCTGCCAATAGAGACGCCGCCAGAGGCCGCCACCAGCCGTGCGCCTGCCCGCCCATTGGCAAAGTTGGCGAGCACGGCCAGGTCAACTGGCCGCGTCGTCAAAGCCAGTCCCGCTCGCGAGAGCCCCCGAACCTTAAGATCAGCGCGGCCTAATGGACCTCCATCTGCCTCGGCATAGGAAAAGGTTCCACTGGCTTGCCCTGTCAGGCCCAAGTCCGGCACCACGATATCTAAAATGGCGAGCGGCAGAGACGATAGGGCTGCAGTGATTTGTGGACGGTCCCCGCCAATCAACCCTGACAGTTCCGCTGCCCCCCTGCCATAGGTCAGCCGCGCTGGAGCCAACCGCCAAGCTCGGCCCTCTCGCAGCACCTGAGCAGGTGCATCCAGCGCAACGGGCAGGCGATCAATCGTCCCGCGCCCGGAAATGGTAACGCGATCCGGGCTGAAGCGAACGGTGGCGTCCACATCAAAATCACGGCCGCGTGATCCTGCGATGCTGCCCTGCACCTCTCCCCGCCCGGCAGCCATGCGAAGGGAGCCAGCAAGCCGCGCGACGCCAAATCCGCCATATTGAAGATTGCGGGCCGTGACCTGACCCTCAATCGCCGTCCCGCGCGGATCGAGAAGGATGGTCCCGACGAACCGCCCGCGCTGAACCGCCAAGGCGGTCGCCCCGGAAAGTTTTGCATTGCGCGCATCAACGTCGGCGCGAATGCGGGGGAGGCCATTGTCCACATCCAGTTGCAATGTTCCCGTCGCAGCACCACCTAAGGTGATCGTGCCAGCAAGGCCGCCCGTGATTGGCCGCAATAGCCCCGTGGCTTGAATGCCGCCCGCCTCGATCATGGCAATTCGGATCTGAGCCGGGGCATTTTGTGGCAGCGAGATCGACCCTGTGCCGATAAAGGGCCCGAGGCGCGAGCCCCCTTGCGCGCGCCAATCAAAGCCCTGCGGCGTCGGATCCAGATCAAGATGGACATTGGCAAGGGCCATGGCCGCATTGGGCCGCGCAAAAACCAAACGAAGGCGCGGGCGAGAAATCTGCCCGTCCAGCATCAGGGTGAGGGGCCCGTAGGTGGATTGCTGGCCAGACCCACCGAGAGCAAAGCTGCCATCTGCCCGCCGAACGCCCTTGAGAACAAAAGACAGGCGGGGTGCAAGGATGCGCATGTTAGTGAACCGCAACTGACCGTCTGTTGTGCGTTCCAATGCGGTTTCCAGCCGGGGCAGGCCACCCGCCAGCCCCGCCAAAAAGCTGTTATCAAACCGACGCACCCAAGCTTTTCCTGTGCCCAAGACGCGGGTTCCGCGGCCATTGGGTCCAGGCACAATGTGAAAATCACTTTGCACATCGACAAGACCTATGCCCGGCACAAAATAGCGGGACAGCCGACCAGCAAAGCCAACGTCAAACCGTCCTGTTTTGATGTCGTAGAAGAGGCCAATTTTGCCGCTGAGCTTATCCGAGCGAAGCTGAATATCCTCCCCGACAAGTGATTGCCGT
>JBJTAW010000007.1:0-11873 GCA_046091025.1 Chakrabartia sp.
GATTGAGAACGCTACTACGCTTGGTTGAACTGAGACGAGCATAAAGTAGGGTTGCTCCAGCTAGGCCAGTTACATGCTGGCCTTGCTGGAGACGGAGGGATACGAACCCTCGATACGCTTACCCGTATGACGCTTTAGCAAAGCGTTGGTTTCAGCCGCTCACCCACGTCTCCGGCCATTTGACTGACGGGCGCTATAGCGAGGGGTTTGGCGCTAGACAATGCCCCCTCGGGAGGATTTTGCGTTTCGGGTGGGCGCGAAAGCGACTCATCTTGTCGCTGGGGCCTTGCGAGACGCCGGCGGGCCGCGTTTAGATGGGTCAAACCTGATCATTGGATGGCGCTTATGACTTTTTCATTTTTGCAGCACAGCCGCTGGGCGCGCCTTATTTCTGCTGTGGTTTTTGGCAGTCTCGCCTTGGCCAGTGCGCAGGCGCAGGAGCAAGTCGCGCCCGTCGATCCCCGCCCGGCTTATGAAGTGCCGCCTGCACCAGCATCAGCGCCTAGCAATGTGCCTGCAGCCAGTGACGCGACCCTGACAGCCCCCGTCAGAACCGCGACCCATAAAAAGGATGATCTGATAGGCGCGGCGGAACGTGTATTTGGGAAGGGCGCAAAGGGGCTGGGCGAGCTCATGGAGAAAATCCTGGCGGATCAGGGGGAGCCGAATGCCTACATCGCTGGGCGAGAAGCGTCAGGGGCCTTTGTTGTGGGTCTGCGCTATGGGTCGGGCGCGCTGGTTCACAGGGTTGAAGGGGAACGTCCCGTTTATTGGACCGGTCCGTCAGTGGGCTTTGATGTTGGTGGCGATGCCACGCGCACCTTCATCCTTGTCTATAATCTTTATGACACGCAGGATCTTTATCGGCGCTTTGCCCAGGTTGAAGGGCGCGCCTATTTTATAGGCGGGCTTTCCGCGACCTATTTGCGGCGCGGCAATGTGGCTGTCATTCCCATCCGGCTGGGCGTTGGCATGCGGCTGGGCGCGAATGTTGGCTATATGAACTTCACCGAAAAATCCCGCTGGCTGCCCTTTTGATTAGTCTGCCGCCAGCCGCCACCCCAATGTTTCGCCCGCGTGAAAGGGCACAATTTGCGTGCCTGCGGCATCAATATGGGTGGGCACTGTCGCACCACCGCGCACGAGCGTGATGGTGCCTTCATTGACGGGCAGCCTGTAAAAGGCCGGGCCGTTCAAGGATGCGAAGGCTTCGAGCTGGTCGAGCGCATGTTCTTCATCGAACACCTGCGCGTAACTCTCCATCGCAAAGGGGGCGTTAAAAATGCCTGCACAGCCGCAGGATGTTTCCTTGGTTTCAATGGCATGAGGAGCCGTATCCGTGCCAAGGAAGAATTTGGGATTGCCCGATGTGGCGGCGGCGCGCAGGGCCAGCCTGTGGCGTTCGCGCTTCACAATGGGCAGGCAATAAAGATGCGGCCTGATGCCACCGACCAGCATGTCGTTTCGGCTGATGTGCAAATGCTGGGGCGTGATTGTTGCCGCGACATTGGGGCCGGATGCCGTTACAAAATCCACCGCGTCCGCCGTCGTGATATGTTCAAAAACAGTCCGCAAGCCGGGAAAGTCGCGCACAATCTTTGAGAAGATGAGATCGATAAACATGGCTTCTCGGTCAAAGACATCCACATCATGATCAGTGACCTCGCCATGGATCAGGAAGGGCATGCCAATTTTTTCCATGCGTTCCATCACGGGGTAGATCAGGCGAATATCGGTGACGCCATGCGCGGAATTGGTCGTGGCATTTGCGGGATACAGCTTGGCGGCCGCGAAGGCCCCGCTTTCAAAGCCCGCCGCAATTTGATCGGGATTTGCGGTATCCGTCATGTAGCAGGTGATCAGCGGCTCAAAATCGCTGCCTCCGGGCAGAGCCGCCATAATCCGGTTGCGATAGGCAATAGCCTGATCCACTGTTGTAACCGGTGGCTTGAGATTGGGCATCACAATGGCCCGGCGAAACTGGCGCGCGGTATAGCCGACAACGGCCTCCAACATCTCGTCATCGCGCAGGTGGACATGCCAATCATCCGGGCGTCGAATGGTGATCTGATCCGTCATGCTTACTCCTTGCCTGCGAAAGACTTGGGAAAATCTCTTATTCGTCTTACATGACAGCCATGGATGATACCATGCTTTCAGATAGAACCGTCATTCGACTGTCCGGTGACGATGTCCACCGATTCTTGCAAGGGCTTGTGACAAACACTGTTCTTGGGGACTTGCCAGTTTGGTCAGGGCTGTTGAGCCCGCAGGGCAAGGCGCTGTTCGATTTTTTTCTCTGGTGCGACGGCGATGATCTGCTGATCGATTGTGAGTCGGCGCAGGCAGAGGCGTTGATCAAGCGCCTGTCTGTGTATCGATTGCGGCGCCCCATTGTGATTGCCCGAGATGAGTCGTTGGCCGTGCATTGGGCGCAGGCTGGTGAGGAAGGCGTTGCTGATCCCCGGCTTGCTGCGCTTGGCCGGCGTTGGATTGCGCCGCCCAGCGGCGCTGCCTCTTGCTATCATGCGCATCGTTTGGCGTTGGGCGTGGCGGAAGGGGCCGCAGAATTAGGACAGGATAAAACCCTTTGGCTGGAAGCGAATGCAGCCGAGCTGAATGGCGTCAGCTTCACCAAGGGCTGCTATATTGGGCAGGAAAACACCGCCCGCATGAATTATCGGCAAAAGGTCAACCGTCGCCTTTTTGTTTTGCCCGATGGCCGGGTGGAGCGTCGACCCGTCGACGCACCCGGTGATGCCCTGATCCCGGATTGGCTGGCACCGGTTCTGGCGGGCGCATAAATCTGACCCGTCCGAACAGCGTCAAAATTCACGCTTTTCCCTCGGGGCATGGGTCACTAACCCCTGAAATCTATAAAGGGGATGTGGGGAATGGTTGATCTTTGGTTGCAGCTTGGGCTGGCACCCGCTGCGCTTATGGCGCTTGCGCTGATTGTGCTGGGGGCGGCTTTTGTGCGGGGGCTGACGGGTTTTGGCTTTGCCATCCTTGCCGTGCCGCTCATGGGTTTGGTCATCCCGCCGACCGATGCCGTTCTGCTGGCAATTGTTCTTCAAACGCTGATCGGGCCTTTTGGCGTCGCAAAATCGATTGACCATATTGATCGTCCGGTTGTGGCGAAGGTGGCTGTCTTTGCGATGGTTGGAACACCGATTGGATTGCTGGCTTTGGCGCGAACACCCGATGATCTTGCCAGGTTGATCATTGCGGCCATTGCCGTTGGCTGTTTCGGGACATTTTTGATCAAGCGCGCTCCGCTGCCGAACAAGGCATTGCCGCATATTGCCGCGACGGGATTTGCCGCTGGCGTGCTTAACGGATTTGCCGCAATGCCCGGGCCACCCGTTATCCTCTATTTCGTCCGCAGTGGCGTTTCACCGATGATGGCGCGTGGGTCCATGATCCTTGTCTTTTTTGCCGCTGGCATTGCGGGCACAACAACGGCCGCTGCGCGCGGGCTTTTGACGGGCCATATCTTGGTCATGTCCCTCGCGGCTTTCCCGCTGATGCTGCTGGGCAATCAATTGGGGTCTCGCTTTTTCGGCAAGGTTGAAGTTCGGGTCTGGCGGGGGCTTGTGGTTGCGCTCTTGTTCGCGGCGAACCTCGGCGCGCTTTCCAAGCTCTGGGCTTGACGGCGGGCGGCCGCATGTTCAATCGGGTGCTGACAGTGAAAGGATGATGTGACGTGGAAGCGGTCAGCACAATTGAGGGTAAAGCCTATCCCTTTGGCCTTAAAAATATCGATACCGATGTCATTATTCCTGCCGTTTGGCTGAAAACCATCAGCCGAACGGGTCTGGGCAAGGGCGCGTTTGAGGCTCTGCGTAAGGAGCCGGGGAATCTCTTTGACGATCCTCAGTTTGCCGGAGCGCCCATCCTGATTGCGGGCGATAATTTCGGCTGCGGATCCAGCCGGGAACACGCCGCTTGGGCCTTAGCGGATCTGGGCATCACGGCCGTCATCGCGCCCAGTTTTTCGGACATTTTTTCAGGCAATGCCTTTAAGAATGGCATTTTGACGGTGGTTCTGCCGCAAGAGGCCGTGGATCGGCTGCTTGAGGTCGCGCAAACCGACACCATTTCCATTGACCTTGAGACTCAGACGGTGACGACAAGGTTTCAAGATCGCTTCACCTTTGAGATTGACGCGTTTCGCAAGCATTGCCTGCTCAACGGTCTCGATGAGGTTGGGCTAACCATGGCGATGGACGATAAAATTTCAGATTATGAACGCCGCGCAAAAACTGCGTGACCCTGGCAAGCAGGAGCGGTCACATGAAGGCATTGCTATCCAAACAAGTCGGTGGGCCAGAAACGCTGGTTCTGGAAGAGGTGGCCGATCCTGTTGCCGGGCCGGGTCAAATCCTTGTTTCGGTCAAGGCCTGTTCGGTCAATTATCCAGACGTTTTGATTATTGAGGATAAATATCAGTTTAAGCCACCCCGGCCCTTTTCGCCTGGCAGCGAAGTTGCCGGAATTGTCGAGGCAGTGGGAGAGGGCGTGACGCAGCTCAAGCCGGGGGATCGCGTGCTTGGCGCTGCCAGCAACGGCATGGCGGAGAAAGTCGTACTCAATTCGACAACAGCCTATCCCCTTCCGGAGGAGCGCAGCTTTGCCGAGGGCGCGGCCCTGATCCTGACCTATGGCACCTCCATCCACGCGCTTGTGGATCGCGGTCATATCAAGGCCGGCGATACGCTGCTCGTGTTGGGGGCAGCCGGTGGCGTTGGGATTGCCGCGGTGGAACTGGGCGTGGCCTATGGCGCGCGCGTGGTTGCGGCTGTGTCGTCCGAAGAAAAGGCGGCGGCCGCACGTGCGGCTGGGGCGTCTGAAGTTGTCATTTATGGCCGCGCGCCGTTTGATAAGGATCAGTCCAAGGCGCTTTCCGAAGCGTTTAAGGCCGCTGTTGGCCCCAATGGCGCGAACCTGATTTATGATGCGGTGGGCGGCGATTACGCAGACCCCGCCATTCGCTGCATCGCTTGGGAAGGGCGCTATCTGGTCGTCGGCTTCCCGTCGGGCATCCCGCGGCTTCCGCTCAACCTGACGCTGCTCAAGAGCTGCGATGTCTGTGGCGTCTTCTGGGGGGCATTTACGATGCGCGATCCAGAAGCCAATCGTGCCCATATTGCCGAGCTTTTCCGCTTTTGGAAGGAAGGGAAAATCAGCCCGCGCGTGACCGACACCTTCCCGCTGGAAATGGGTGGCGAGGCCATTGCCAAAATGGCCCGGCGCGAAGCCATTGGGAAACTTGTCGTCACCATAGATTAAAGGGACGCGCCTTCTCAGGCTCGGTTGAATCGAGGGGATCGACGCCCTATCTTGAGAGCGAAACGCTGCAGATTAAGGGACGAAGCATGACGACCTTTGATGACCGAGAAAACGCCTTTGAAAACAAGTTCGCGCATGATCAGGACATGGCGTTTCGCGTGACCGCGCGGCGCAACAAGCTGATCGGTCAATGGGCAGCCCAGAAAATGGGCCTGACAGCCGAAGAAACGGATTCCTATGCAAAGTCGGTCGTGCAGGCTGATTTTGAAGAGGCGGGGGACGAGGATGTCATCCGCAAGCTTCTGGGGGATTTGATTGCAGCTGGCGTCGATACAACCGATGAAGATGTGCGCGCGGCGATGAGCGACCTTATGGTCGAGGCCCGCCGCCAATTAATGGAAGCGAAATAAGCCCCATGCCAATGCCTGCCGACGAGATTCAAGGCTTGATCCTTGCGGCATTTCCCGATGCGCAGGTGGAGATCACCGATCTTGCCGGTGATGGCGATCATTATGCGGCCCGTGTGGTGAGTGCTGCGTTTCGCGGCATGCCGCGCGTGCGGCAGCATCAAGCCGTTTATGCCGCATTGGGTGGCCGTATGGGTGGCGAATTGCACGCCCTGCAGCTCACCACTGTGGTCCCAGATTAAGGAGATATAGATCATGACCGATACTCAGGCCCGCATTGGCGACATTGTGAGCAGCAGCGATGTTGTGCTGTTCATGAAAGGCACGCCCTTGTTCCCGCAATGTGGCTTTTCCAGCCTTGCTGTTGCGATTCTCGACCGGGTTGGCGTTGAATATGCCAGCGTTGACGTGCTGCAAGATGCCGAAGTCCGCACCGGGATTAAGCAATTCTCAGATTGGCCAACAATCCCCCAGCTTTACGTGAAGGGCGAATTTATCGGCGGGTCAGACATTATGAAGGAAATGTACGAGGCCGGTGAGCTGGATGAGCTGATGGCTGAAAAAGGCGTTGCTCCGGCTGCCTGACGCAGATCCCTTCCCAATTTCGTCACATGAGGGCGCATGAAGCACCCGGATCTTTCCGCTGAGCCCTATGCCATTGCAGAGCAGGTGAGCCCGCTTGTGCGCCGCGTGCTGGCGTACAACCCGTCGCCTTTCAGCTATACGGGTACACAGACCTATATTGTGGGGACAGGCGAGGTCGCGGTGATTGATCCCGGCCCGCTGGGGGATGATCCGCATCATGTGGAGGCGTTGATCTCCATCCTATCGGGCGAAAAAATTTCTGCCATCATGTGCACCCACACGCACCGTGACCATAGCCCGGCGGCTGCTCCGCTGGCAGCGGCCACGGGCGCGCCGATTATTGGCTGTGCAGCGCTGGTGCTGGAGGATGATGGCCCGCGTGCCGATGCCAGCTTTGATGCGACCTATGCACCAGACCGAATTTTGGAGGATGGTGAGCAGATTAGCGGTCAGGGCTGGACGCTGACGGCGGTCGCAACGCCGGGGCATACGTCCAACCATCTCTGCTTTGCGCTGGCAGAAGAAAAAGCCCTGTTCACGGGGGACCATGTCATGTCGTGGTCGACCAGCGTCGTCTCTCCGCCCGATGGCGATATGGCCGCTTATATGCGGAGCTTGGCGCTGTTGATGGATCGGGATGACGCCATTTATTATGCCGCGCATGGCGCGCCCATAGAAACAACCCACCGCCTTGTCCGGGGCATGATGGGCCACCGCAAGCAGCGCGAAGGGCAGATTTTACGCTTACTCGAAAGCGGGGTCGGCCATATCCCAGAGATGGTGGGTCATATGTATAAGGGCGTCGATAAGCGGCTGCATCCGGCAGCAGGTCGGTCTGTGCTCGCGCATCTTATCGATCTACGTGATCGTGGGGAGGTTGCCGGGGCGGACGATCACTGGCAACGCCTGATCTAATGCTATTTTAACTGCCAAAGTGAAAAGGTGACGCGATCATGACTGCACCCATACGCACGCTGGCCGATGTTGATATCCGGGCGGAGATTGAGCGGCTCCGCAAGGAGCGCAACGCCGTGATCCTGGCGCATTATTATCAGCGCCCGGAAATTCAGGATTTGGCCGATTATGTGGGCGACAGTCTGGAACTCAGCCGCAAGGCGCAGGCGACCGATGCCGATGTCATTGCCTTTTGCGGTGTCCGCTTCATGGCGGAGACGGCGAAGATCCTTTCCCCGCAAAAAACCGTGATCCTGCCCGATATGGATGCCGGGTGTAGTTTGGAAGACAGCTGCCCGCCGGATCAGTTCGCCGCCTTCCGCGCGGCGCACCCAGATCATATCGCTTTGACCTATATCAACTGCTCAACAGAGGTTAAGGCACTTTCTGATATTATCGTCACAAGCTCTTCTGCTGAAAAGATTTTATCTCAAATTCCGCTCGACCAGAAAATCATTTTCGGGCCGGATAAACATTTGGGCGGCTATCTCGCGCGAAAGCTTGGGCGGGATATGCTGCTCTGGCCGGGCGTGTGTATTGTGCATGAAGCCTTCTCGGAAACGGAGCTGATCAAGCTTAAGGCGCAGCATTCGGGCGCGCCCGTTGCTGCCCATCCGGAATGCCCGGCGCATATCATCGATCATGCCGATTATGTTGGCTCGACCAGTGGCATATTGGACTATGCCAAGCATCTGCAGGGCGGTACCCTGATCGTCGCGACGGAGCCGCACATCATCCACCAGATGGAACTGGCGATGCCGCTCAAGCGCTTCATCGGCGCGCCGGGTGCGGACGGGAACTGCAACTGCAATATCTGCCCCTATATGGCGCTCAACACGCTGGAAAAACTCTATATCGCGCTGCGCGACCTGAGCCCCCAAGTGCATATTGAGGAAGGCCTGCGCCTCAAGGCAAAGCAAAGCCTCGACCGGATGCTGGACATGGCGAGCGGCACGGTGGGGCAGGGTGATCTTGGGCCGCGGGCGACCTAAGCACATGGCCTTCCTACTCGACAATTTCGACCTCCCGGCCTTTGTCCGCGCGACGCTGGCGGAGGATTTGGGGCCTTCGGGCCGCGATGTGACGTCGGAAAGCGTTATTCCGGCGGAGGCTGCATTTTCTGGAAAGATGCAGAGCCGGGAAGAGATTTTTGTTGCCGGCTTGCCGATTGCGGCGGCGTTTTTCCGGCACCTCGCCCCGGATATGCAGAACGACTTGTTGGCCGAAGAGGGGCAGATTGTCTCGGCGGGGGCGCTGCTCATGGCCTTGGCGGGTCGCGCGCGGGCGATGCTGACGGCGGAGCGACCGGCGCTCAATATCGTGCAGCATCTGTCCGGCATTGCGACGATGACGCGGGCCTATGCCGATGCGATTGCGGGCACAGGCTGCACCTTGTTGGACACGCGCAAAACGATCCCCGGCCTGCGCGTGCTGGAAAAATATGCAACCCGCATGGGCGGCGCGACCAATCACCGCATGGGTCTGTGGGATGCGGCGATGATCAAGGATAATCATGTGGCGGTGGCCGGCGGCGTGGCAGAGGCCGTGCGCCGGGCCAAGGTAGCGGGTGTGGAGCGGATCATCCTAGAAGTCGATCGGCTGGACCAGATTGAACCGGGTCTCGCGGCGGGTGCGACCCAGTTGCTGCTCGACAATATGGATGCGTCTGTTTTGCGGCAGGCTGTTGCCCTTGTGGCGGGACGGGTGCCGACAGAAGCCTCGGGCGGCGTGACGTTGCAGACCATCCGCGCCAAGGCGGAAACGGGCGTGACCTATATTTCGGTTGGGCGACTGACCCAGAGTGCGCCTGCGGTGGATATTGGGCTCGACTTCACACTGGCCTAACCGTCGGGCGGTGTTGAGCAGGTCCGCCAAATCTGGCAGACAGGCTTATGGCTAAATTTGCACCTTTCACTTGGGATGACCCCTTTCACCTCGACGCGCAGCTGACCGAAGACGAGCGGATGATCCGCGATGCAGCGGAAGCCTATGCGCAGGACAAGCTTCTGCCGCGCGTTGTTTCCGCTACGTTGGACGAGCGTTTTGATCGCGAGATCATGAATGAGCTGGGTCACCTCGGCCTGCTCGGCGCGACCATAAATGGCTATGGCTGCGCAGGCGTAAGTCATGTTGCCTATGGCCTCATCGCGCGTGCGGTGGAGCGGGTTGATTCGGGCTATCGCTCCGCCCTGTCGGTGCAAAGCTCCCTCGTGATGCACCCGATCCATGCCTATGGCAGTGAGGCGCAGCGGGAGAAATATCTCCCCAAGCTGGCGAGCGGGGAATGGGTTGGCTGTTTTGGCCTGACAGAGCCGGATGCCGGATCTGACCCTGCGTCGATGAAGGCCAATGCCAAGCAGGTGGATGGCGGCTACATCCTCAACGGTGCGAAAATGTGGATCACCAATTCGCCCATTTCCGACCTTGCTGTGGTCTGGGCGAAGGATGAAGGCGGCGTTATTCGCGGCTTTATCGTTGAACGCGGCATGACGGGTTTCTCGACCCCCAAGATCGAAAAGAAGCTGAGCCTTCGGGCGTCGATCACCGGGGAGATTGTGCTAGAGGACGTGTTCGTTCCCGAAGAAAATCTGCTCCCCAATGTGCAGGGCCTGTCTGGCCCATTCGGCTGCCTCAACAAGGCGCGCTATGGTATTGCTTGGGGGGTAATGGGGGCGGCTGAGGATTGTTTCCACCGCGCCCGCCAATATCAGCTGGATCGTATTCAATTTGGCCGTCCGCTGGCGGCAAACCAAATCCCGCAGCTGAAAATGGCGAATATGCAGACGGAAATTGCGCTGGGCCTTCAGGCGGCGCTGACGGTCGGGCGGGCTATTGATGCAGGCAGCTGGTCACCAGAAATGATCAGCCTCATTAAGCGCAATAATTGCGGCAAGGCGCTCGATATCGCGCGGGTCGCACGGGATATGCATGGCGGCAATGGGATTTCCGCCGAATATCATGTCATCCGCCACACGGTGAACCTCGAGACCGTTAACACATATGAAGGCACGCATGATGTGCATGCGTTAATCCTCGGCCGCGCCATTACGGGTATTCAGGCGTTTAGTTGATTGGACCTTATGTGACCAAAGCGCTTTCTGGCATCCGCGTGCTTGACCTGTCCCGCGTTCTTGCGGGGCCTTGGTGCACGCAGATGCTGGGGGATTTGGGTGCCGTGATCATCAAGATTGAACAGCCCGGCAAGGGGGATGATACCCGAAGTTGGGGCCCGCCTTGGCATGGCGACGGGGATGAACGCCTGTCGGCTTATTATCTCTCTGCCAATCGGAATAAGAAAAGCGTCACCATCGATATTTCCAAGCCAGAGGGGCAGACGCTGATCCGCGAATTGGCGACCAAATGCGATGTTCTGGTTGAGAATTTCAAAGTGGGTTGGCTGGAAAAATTTGGGCTGGATTATCTGAGTCTGAAAGCCCTGAACCCGCGACTTGTCTATTGCTCCATCACCGGCTTTGGCCATAGCGGGCCGCGCGCGCATCAGCCGGGTTATGATTTGATGGTGCAGGGCATGTCTGGCCTGATGAGCGTGACGGGTGATCCTGCGCGGGAACCGCAGAAAGTGGGTGTCGCGCTGGTCGATGTGATGACGGGCCTGCACGCCTGCATTGCGGTGCTGGCAGCGCTCAACCAGCGTCATGAGACGGGCCGGGGGCAGCTCATCGATATGGCCCTGCTCGACGTGGCCGTCTCCACACTCGCCAATATTGGCCTGAACCAGCGCGTGACGGGGCAGGCACCGCGCCGTATGGGCAATGCCCACCCCAGTGTCGTTCCCTATCAAGTGTTTGAAACGGCCGATGGACATATGATTGTGGCGGTTGGCAATGACAGCCAATTTGCGCACTACACAAAGGCGCTTGGCCTTCATGATCTTGCAACGGACCCGCGCTTCACGACCAATTCGGGCCGTGTCGAAAATCGCGATGCCCTGATCCCCCAATTGGCCCAAGCCATGCGGGGCAAGACGACCGCACAATGGGCCGAGATTTTAGAAGCCGTCAACGTTCCTGCCGGGCCGATCAACGACATTGGTCAGGCATTGGCCGACCCGCAGGCCGTTGCGCGCGGGCTGGCGACGATGGCGGGCAATAGGCCGGCTATTGCAAGCCCGCTGCGTCTTTCAGACTCTCTGCCGGGTGCAGGGTCTGAGCCGCCCTTATTGGGGCAGAATACAGATGAGGTGCTTGGCAATATGCTGGGCCATGATGCGGCCAGCATTGCGGATTTGAAGGCGCGCGGCATTCTTTAGATTGCGCATTGGCTAATTCGTCTCGCAATGGGTGGCCGCTGCAAATTCCCCTTGACGTAATTGTGAAGTTGGGGATTCCAGTAGGACGATAAATTCCATAAAAAGGACGCCCCCTCATGACGCTCGATGTGCTCCACCGCACCGCCTATACTGAAGACCATGAAGCCTTTCGCTCGACGGTGCGTCAGTTTGTGGCGAAGGAAATCGAACCCAATTCAAACACATGGGATGAAGAGGGGCTGGTGCCCAAGGCAATCTGGCCAAAGGCCGGGGAGCTTGGCCTTTTATGCCCAACGGTTCCGGAAGAATATGGCGGCCTTGGCCTTGATTTCGGCTATAACGCGATCATCAATGAAGAGTTCAGC
>JBJTAW010000008.1:0-6774 GCA_046091025.1 Chakrabartia sp.
CCTAATGGCCAAGGCTGGTGTCGGCATATCCGCCATTATCGATGTGCGCGACCAAGTTGATGCCGATCTACGGGCGCAGGCGCAAGAATTGGGCATTGAAGTTCGGCTTGGCCAGAGTGTCTTTGGCGTGCGCGGTCGACATGGCGTGACGGCCATTGAGATTGCGCGCAATGATGGCGGAGCAACCTCAACCCTTGCCTGTGATGCCGTTTTGATGGCGGGCGGATGGACGCCAACGGTTCATCTCTGGTCGCACAGCAAGGGTACGCTGGCCTGGCGTGATGATCTTGGGGCATTTGTTCCAGATGTGGCGGCAGAAAAGGTACGCTGCGTTGGCGCTTGCGCTGGCCTTTGGAATTTCGGGAAGGGGCTGACCATTGATGCTCTGCCGACGCCCAAGGACAAGTCCCGGATTAAGGCCTTTGTGGATTTCCAGAATGATGTGACGGCAAAGGACATCAGGCTTGCCGTGCGAGAAGGCTTCCGGTCGATCGAGCATATCAAACGCTACACCACCAACGGGATGGCGACCGATCAGGGCAAAACATCCAATCTCAACGGATTGCAAATTGCTTCCACCGCTTTGTCTCGGCCTGTCACGGATATTGGCCTGACAACATTCCGCCCGCCCTATACGCCGCAGACATTTGGCGCACTGGCTGGTCATGCCAAGGGGCCGCTGTTTCAGCCGACCCGCAAGACCAATATTGACGGCTGGGCAGAAGAAAATTGCGCCGCGTTTGAACTCGTCGCCCAATGGCGTCGGGCCCGTTATTTTCCCAAAGCGGGGGAGGATATGCTGGCCGCCGTCAATCGCGAATGCCACATGGTGCGCTCCTCCGTTGGCATTTTCGATGCGTCCACGCTGGGCAAGATTGAGGTGGTCGGGCCAGATGCTGCTGAATTCCTCAACCGGATGTACACCAACCCTTGGAAGGCGCTCGAGCCCGGGCGGTGTCGTTACGGGCTGTTGCTGAAAGAAGATGGCTTCATCACCGATGACGGCGTATCGGCGCGGCTTGCGCCAGATCGCTTTCATCTAACGACGACAACGGGCGGCGCTGCCCGTGTTCTCAATATGATGGAAGATTATCTTCAGACAGAATGGCCAGATTTGAATGTCTGGCTGACGTCCACGACGGAGCAATATGCGGTCATTGCCCTGCAAGGGCCAAATGCCCGCAAGGTGCTGGAACCTCTGGTCGAGGGCATTGACCTTTCGGCCGAAGCATTCCCCCATATGGCCATTCGAGAAGGCCTGATTTGCGGCATTCCCACGCGCTTATTCCGGGTCAGTTTCACAGGCGAACTCGGCTTTGAGATTAATGTGCCATCCGCTTATGGCCGCGCCCTTTGGGAACGCATTATGGCCGAGGGCGCACGCTATGACATTACGCCTTATGGCACCGAGGCCATGCACGTTCTGCGCGCCGAAAAGGGCTTCATCATCGTGGGGCAGGATACTGACGGAACAGTGACCCCCTTTGACGCTGGGCTCGATTGGGCCGTGGGCAAGAAAAAGCCTGACTTTGTCGGCAAGCGCTCACTCGCGCGGCCCGATCTTGTTGCATCCGGCCGTAAGCAGCTTGTGGGCCTTTTGACCGAGGATCCCAATTATGTGCTGGAAGAGGGTGCGCAAATTGTCGCCGACCCCAACCAGCCCATTCCCATGAAGATGATCGGCCATGTGACCTCATCCTATTGGAGCGAAACGCTCGGGCGCTCGATTGCGCTGGCGCTGGTGGCAGATGGGCACAACAAAATGGGACAAGACATATTCATTCCCATGCCCGGCAAAACCCACGTCGCGAAGGTCAGCTCTATGATGTTCTATGATGCAGAAGGAGCGCGGCTCAATGCCTGAGGCTCTAGTGCGCAGCGATCCGATTCCTGCTGGCCCATTTCTGGGCAGAGATGCATCGCTAAAGGCCGCTCCACGGCTGGCGCGCTACGTGCTACGTGCGCGCGCACCTGCTGCGGTCGAGAAGGTCGTTGGCGCTCAAATCCCCACGACGATTGGCGGGTTTGCGAATGGCGTTGCTTGCTTGGGGCCCGACGAATGGCTGATGTTTGCATCAGATGGACGCGAAAGCCCTGTTGATGAAAGCGGCTCTGTCTCTGTGACCGATGTCAGCGACCGCAGCGTTGGGATTATTCTTGAAGGCGCGCGTGCCGCAGAGGTTCTGGCAACGGGATGCCCTCTGGATCTGGATCATTTTGCCATCGGGCGGGCGACACGGACAATCTATGAAACTGTTGAGATTGTGATTGTGCGCGAGGCGATGGATCGGTTCCATATCGAAGTCTGGCGCAGCTTTGCACCTTGGCTCTGGACGGCCTTGGCAACGGCTGCGACAGAATAAACGGATAGCGAGACGATATGACCGATTGGGCAAGGGATATTGATCCGGGCGATTATGGCCAGTCTAATCGCAGTTGGCGGGGGATGGTTTTTAACCCGGCGGTGTTTCTCCCAACGGCCTTTCTCTCGCTTGCCGTCATTATCTTCAGCATCCTTGTCCCCACAGCATCAGCAGATATGTTTGCGGCCATGCGAACGGGTGCGCTTGCCCAATTTGACTGGTTCTTCATGTCGGTCGGCAATGTTGTGCTGCTCTTCTGCATAGGGATTGCGCTGTCTCCCTTGGGTAAGATCCGGCTTGGCGGGAAGGGCGCGACGCCCGATTATTCGCGGCTGTCCTGGTTCTCCATGCTGTTTGGGGCGGGCATGGGCATCGGCCTTGTCTTTTATGGCGTGGGCGAGCCTGTGACCCATTTCATGAGTTCAATGGCCGGAGGGAGTGCTGCGCCACTCGGCGGTGCACCGGGCGATGCAGAAGGGGCGCGCTCCCTTGCTATGGCAGCGACGATCTATGATTGGTCGCTCCACCCATGGGCGATTTACGCAATGGTTGGACTGGCGCTCGCCATCTTTGCCTATGATTTTAACATGCCCTTTTCGATGCGCTCCGCATTTTACCCGCTGATTGGTAAAGGCGCTTGGGGGCGGCCGGGGGATATGGTTGAGGTTCTGGCCGTGTTGGCCACGATATTCGGGCTGGCGACGTCTTTGGGGTTAGGGGCCAAGCAGGCCATGGCCGGGATCACCTATCTTTATGGCATTCCCGGCACTGCAGGCGCAATTGTCGCACTTATTGCGATCATGGCCGGGGTGACTTTTTTGTCGGTACGCGGCGGCATTGACCGCGGTATCCGTATCTTGAGCGAGATGAACATGTGGGTGGCCTTCGCCCTATTGCTGTTCGTGCTTATGACTGGCGCAACATTGATGTTGATTGGGGACTTCGGGGCTAATATTTTGGCCTATCTTGGCCATTTAACAGCCCTTTCAAGTCCGGTCGGGCGAGCAGATCAGGGCTTTTTTCATGATTGGACGGTCTATTATTGGGCTTGGTGGATCAGTTGGGCCCCCTTTGTCGGCATGTTCATGGCCCGCATTTCGCTGGGTCGCACCGTGCGGGAATTTATGGCGGGGGCATTGCTCGCCCCGACACTTTTGGGGATCATCTGGCTGACCATTTTTGGCGATGCCAGCATTACGCATCTCATCGCGGGGGATGCAGCGGGCCTTGCCGGCGCGCCGCTTGAGCAGCAGCTTTTCATCTTGCTGGGCAGCTTGCCCTTTCCCGAACTCACTTCCTTCATCGCCATCTGCCTCATTATGATCTTTTTCGTGACGGGGTGGGATTCAGGTACGCTGGTGATCGACACCATGACGGCAGGCGGCCGCACCGACACGCCGCTGCGCCAGAAGGTGCTTTGGCTGCTGGTCGTCGGCGGGATTGGGATTGTGCTGCTGTTGAGCGGCGGGCTCAACTCCTTGCAGGCAGGGGCTATTACGGCTGGTTTGCCGCTTGCGGCTGTTCTCTTGGTCATGATGTGGGGCACGTTCAAAGCATTGCTCGTGCTGCATCGGCAGGGGTGAGCGTTTCTAGACATTGAACGTGCGTTCAATATCGCATAGCATGCCCTATGCGAAGCCAACCTGAAACCCGCCGCCAGCAGATCATTGATGCTGCTATCCAGACCCTCGCCGAAATTGGCCTTGTTGACTTTACGTTCAACGCCGTGGCCAGCCGAGCGGATATTTCGCCCGGCCTCGCCGTGCATTATTTTGGCGATAAGGACGGGCTGCTTGAAGCGGCGTTCCGATCTGTCGCGCAAAAGCTGAACAATTACGCCGCCGCGCGGCTGCGGCTTGCCCAAGGGCCGCGCGCGCGGGTTGAGGCGTTGGTCGATGCGCATCTGGGGGCAGACGGCTTTGCCGAAGATGTTGCGCGTGTCTGGCTTTCTTTTTGGGGGCAGGCTCTGCACGTTCCCCGTCTCGCGCGTGTTCAAAGGGCGCACCAGCGGCGGATGCTGTCCAACTTGCGCTATGATTTGCGCCAATTGGTGGCGCCAACTGAGGTCAGCCGATTGGCGGAAACAATTGCGGCCATGATCGACGGGGTCTGGCTGCGATCGGCGATGACGGGTGGGGCGGCGTTGCAAAGCGGCCTTGCGCGGGACCTGATTTTTGATCTGATTGCCCGCAACGTCGGGTCAGTCACCACACCGGCGCCGGGTGAGAGTTTCACGACCATCAATCCCGCAACGGGGGATGTTCTGGCCACGATCAAGATTGATGGCGCAGCAGAGGTGGACAAAGCCGTTGCACGCGCGGCCGCCGCGCAAAAGCTTTGGGCCAAAACGCCGGGAGTGGAGCGGGGGCGGATCTTGCATCGCGCAGCTGCCCTATTGATGGAACGTAATGACGCACTTGCGCGGCTGGAATGCCTTGATACGGGCAAGCCCATTCAGGAAACGAGCGCCGTCGATGTGCTGTCTGGCGCTGACTGTATTGAATATTATGCTGGTCTTGCCCGGACAATAGCAGGGGAGCATGTCGATCTGGGCAGTGCAGCTTTTGGCTATACAAGGCGCGAACCCTTGGGTGTCGTCGGCGGTATTGGGGCTTGGAATTACCCCATCCAAATTGCCTGTTGGAAATCAGCACCTGCTTTGGCCTGTGGCAATGCGATGATTTTTAAGCCCGCGGAATTGACGCCTTTGACTGCGATCGAACTGGAAAAAATCTATCTGGAGGCCGGGCTTCCCGAAGGATTATTTCAGGTCGTGCAAGGGGCCGCTGCCACAGGGCGATTGTTGAGCCGGCATCCGGGCATTGCCAAAATATCCCTGACGGGAGAGGTCGGCACGGGCCGTAAGGTGATGGTCGATGCGGCGGAAACGTTGAAATATGTCACGCTGGAACTCGGCGGAAAATCAGCCTTGATTGTGTTTGAAGACGCCAATCTTGATGAGGCCGTGTCCGGCGCGCTGCTGGCGAATTTCTATTCGGCGGGGGAAGTCTGCACCAATGGCACGCGCGTGTTCGTGCATCGCAAGGTGCGGGACGCGTTTCTCAAAAAACTCAAGGCGCGCACCGAAGCTATGGTGATTGGCGACCCGCTTGATCCAGCAACGCACATGGGGGCGCTTATTTCGCCAACCCATATGGATAAGGTGCTGGGCTATATTGCGCTTGGGGAGCGACAGGGCGCGCGCCTTTTGACAGGTGGGCAGCGCGAGATGACAGGCGGGCTTGGGAAAGGCGCCTTTGTTCAACCCACCATCTTCACCGACTGCACTGATGATATGGATATTGTTCGGGAAGAGATTTTCGGGCCCGTCATGGCAGTGCTCGATTTTGAGGATGAGGCAGAGGTTGTGGCCCGCGCCAATGCAACCGAATTTGGCCTGGCGGCGGGTATTTTCACAAATGACCTGACCCGTGCCCATCGCGTGATTGCAGCTCTGGATGCCGGGACATGTTGGATCAATACCTATAACATCACGCCTATTGAGTTGCCCTTTGGGGGCGATAAGCAATCGGGCCTTGGCCGCGAAAATGGGCGGGCGGCGATTGAGCATTATACCCAGTTGAAGAGCGTTTATGTCGCTATGGAGCCAATTGATGCACCCTATTGAGAGCTATGATTACATCATTGTCGGGGCAGGATCGGCGGGCTGCGTTCTGGCAGATCGGCTGAGCGCAGACGGGCAAAACCGCGTCCTCTTGCTGGAATTTGGCGGGTCAGACCGGACCATCTTCATCCAAATGCCCGCCGCACTTGCCTATCCCATGCACAGCAAGCGTTGGAACTGGGGCTATGAGAGCGAGCCAGAGCCGCATTTGGGCGGCCGCCGCCTGCATTGCCCACGCGGCAAGGGGCTGGGCGGATCCTCATCCATTAATGGTCTGGTCTATGTGCGGGGCAACGCCAAAGATTTTGAACGGTGGAAGGATGAGGAAGGGGCAAAGGGCTGGGGCTATGCCGATGTCCTTCCCTATTTCAAACGCGCCGAAGGCCGCGAAGAGGGCGGAGATAGCTATCGCGGCGGGGAGGGCCCCTTGTCCACATGCTATGGCCCGCTTGCCAATCCGCTGCATCAGGCCTGGCTCGATGCCGCACAACAGGCGGGCTATGGCCTGACCGAAGATTGTAATGGCTATCGTCAGGAAGGCTTTGGCCGGATGGACATGACGGTGCGCGATGGGACGCGCTGTTCTGCGGCCAAAGCCTATCTCTATCCGGCGCGCAAGCGCCCCAATTTGCAGGTCATTCAACATGCCTTGGCGACCCGCATCGTCTTTGAGGGCAAACGCGCCATCGGCATTGACTATGAACGGGGCGGGGAGCCCCATAGCGTCCGGGCAGCCAAGGAAGTCATCCTGTCCGGCGGCCCGATTAATTCGGTTCAGCTGCTCAA
>JBJTAW010000009.1:0-3994 GCA_046091025.1 Chakrabartia sp.
AAACGGTTGTTCAGGCGCAACGGACCACTGCGGACTTTTTGCTGGTGACACCGAATAACGAATCTGTTCAACTCTGCCTGAGCAAGGCAAAGTCCCAGGGGGAGTTGTCGACGAAGCTATTGACCGAGGCAGAAGCCTATCGCGCCAAAGGTGCCGAGAACGCTGTGCTAGAGCGCAATAAGCTGTCGCTGGCGCGCATCCAGCCGATCATTGCAGAAATCACCTATCAGCAGAGCCGCCTGTCCAAAACCATCGTAGAAGCCTGCGCGCGGGATGCCGATGCTCTAAAGATGAATGAGGCGAAGCTTCAAGCTGACGAGATTTTTAGGCTGTCGACATCTGTGGCGGACGAGATTGACAGCTTTGTGGAAACGGGCGCGCGCATCGTCGCTGACAATCAAGAGACGGCCCTGCGGGCGACAATTCTTATGATTGGGTCAGCTGGTCTGGTCGGCCTTATGTTGGCTTGGCTTATTTCGCGCGGACTGACGAGGCCAATTCTTCGCCTGCAGGCCGGCGCACGCGCCGTTGGCGCGGGTTTGTTGGAAGACGCCCATGTTCCTGTGACGTCGCGCGATGAAATTGGAGATGTCACGCACGCCTTTAACGGCATGATCGATGACCTGCGTGAGAAGGAACGGATTAAGGAAACATTCGGCCAATATGTCGATCCCCGGATCGTCGCCGGCTTGATCGATGGTGCACAACATTCTTCCGTTGGGGAAAAGCAGGTTGCGACGCTCTTCTTCTCTGACGTTGTTGGCTTTACGTCCATTGCCGAACGTTTGGCACCAAGCACCCTCGTCGATCTGATGAACGCCTATTTTTCGGCGATGTCCCAGCCGATCAGGGATCAATCCGGCATTATCGACAAATATATTGGCGATGCGATCATGGCATTTTGGGTTCCGCCCTTTGTCGATGCTACACGTCAAGCCGAGTTTGCCTGTCGTGCGGCCCTGGATCAATTTGCCCGGCTTGAGGCCTTTCGCGCCAGCGTCCCCGATGTCATTGGGCTTCGTCGCGATGTCCCGCTTATCGATTTCCGTGTTGGGCTGTCGACTGGGGAAGTCGTCGTTGGCAGCATCGGCTCCGACACCGCGCGCAGCTTCACAGTAATGGGCGATGCTGTGAACCAAGCCTGTCGCATTGAGGCTGCGAACAAAGTCTACGGCACGCACTTACTCATTGACCAGATGACCTACAGCCTTGCTGGCTCGGCAATTGAGGCGCGTCATGTTGACAATGTTGTTCTGGCAGGGCGGCAAGACCCAATTGGAATTTATGAACTTGTGGCCCTGTCTGGTCAGCTATCGCCCGATCAGCGCGCCTTGTTCGACCTTTATGGGGAAGGCTTCGCGCATTATCAAAAGGCGGATTGGGCCAAGGCACAAACTGCACTGAAGGCAGCGTTGGAAATAGCGCCCCAAGACGGTCCAAGTTTGGAATTGCTATCGCGCATTGCCCAGTTCCGCAAAGTGCCCCCCGCCAATTGGTGCGGCATTTGGCACATGGCCTCAAAGTAAAGCGGGCCCCTCCCCCCTTATATTGCGACGACGACCTTGCCGAACTGGGCGTTTGCCGCTTGGTGCCGAAATGCATCGGCGAGATTGGCAAGGGGAAAACTCTTATCAATCACGGGTTTCATGCCCGTCACTTCGATGGCGCGGATCAGGTCCATTTGATGTTGGCGACTACCAACAACCATGCCGATGAGGCGGATTTGCTTCGCCATCAGCGCAGCGGTCATCACCGGCCCGGTTCGTCCGGTCAGCACACCGATCATTGCAATATGCCCGCCGGTTTTGGTGGCGACGATTGATTGGTTGAGCGTGCCTGCACCGCCTACTTCGACAACATGGTCGACGCCCTCACCATTGGTCAGGTCACGCACCTTGACACCCCATTCCGGCTCCTCGACATAGTTTATCACCTCATCCGCACCCAGCGCCTTCATCCGCGCCAGTTTTTCATTGGAGGAGGATGTCGCAATCACGCGCGCGCCCATGGCCTTGGCAATTTGGAACGCAAAAACAGAGACACCGCCCGTGCCTTGCACCAAAACATTCGCCCCAGCTTTCATCTGTCCATCGACGACCAACGCACGCCACGCCGTTACGCCGGCACAGGTCAGCGTTGCGGCCTCGGCAAAGCTATAGCCCTTTGGTATCGGGGTGAACCAGCTTTCTGGGGCGGTCATATATTCCCGGGCATAGCCATCAAGTCCGTCCCCCGGCACACGCGTAAAGGCGGTGGTTGTGGGTTTGCCATCAGGCCAATCTGTGAAGAAGGTGGAGACGACCTTATCGCCGACCTGATAGTCCGAAACCCCTGCACCAATTGCGACGACTTCTCCCGCGCCGTCGGACATGGGAATGCGGCCATCCGCGCAAGGCAAGACCCCGGTGACAACGCCAAGATCATGGAAATTGAGGGATGACGCCCGAATGCGCACTTTAATCTCACCCGGGCCTGGCTCTCGCGGCTCCGCCATATCGACGAGCATCAAATTCTCAAGCGATGCCGGAAGTTTGATTTGAATGGCCTTCATAATTCTTTCCTCGCAACCAGCTCGGCTTTTGGCTTGACGACACCGTCAACCAAGGTGAAGCATAGCCGTGACACAAATGGTGCCACCTCGCAAACAGGATGAGGATGAAAGAATGCCAAAGGGCAGTGCGCCAAAAATGCTCGAAGGTATTCGGATCATCGATCTAACAACGGTGATATTTGGCCCCTATGCGACGCAAATGCTCGCCGATATGGGTGCAGACGTCATCAAGATTGAAAGCGCACAGGGCGATACCCCTCGCTACATGGGGCAGTTCAAAACCACGCCCTTCATGGGCGGCACCCATTTGACGGTGAACCGGGGTAAGAAATCTGTCGTCCTGAACCTTAAAACACCCGAAGACGCGGCGGTCTTGCGTGAGTTACTCGCTACCGCTGATATCTTCGTCCATAATATTCGGGCCAAGGGGATCACTAAACTTGGTTTTGGTTATGATGCCGTCAAAGCAATTAAGCCGGATATCATCTACGCGCATTTTACCGGCTTTAGTCAGGATGGCCCTTGGAAGGATTTGCCGGCCTATGACGATGTCATTCAGGCGGCGACGGGGACGACATCCCTCCTCTCCAAGGTCGATGGCAATCCCAAACCACGCTATTTGCCATCGCTCATCGCCGACAAGGTTTCGGGATCCTATGGCGCGCAAGCCATGCTCGCCGCCCTTGTTCACAAGCTGAGGACCGGCGAAGGACAGCATGTCGAAGTGCCGATGCTCGATTGTTTCGCCAGCTTCATGCTGACCGAACATTTGCAGGATTCCGTATTTGAGCCGCCACTCGCCCCACCGGGCTATGCGCGTCAGCTCGATCGGGAAAGACAGCCCTTCCCCACCAAAGATGGGCATATTGTCATCGTACCCTATACAGATGCCAAGATTGTCCAGCTCTTCGCTTTGTTGGAAGATGCCGATTTTCTTGCGCATCCGCCTTTCGACACGCCCAAAGGACGTTTCCAGAATATGAGCCCAATTTATGGGCGTATTGGGGAGCTGACCCCCAAGAAAAGCAGTGCTGAATGGCTAGATCTTCTTGCTCAGCATGATTTTCCCGCCATGCCAGTGGCGGATTTGGACGATGTTTTTGACAATCCGCATTTGAAGGCAACGGGGTTCTTTCATCTTGCAGAACACCCAACAGAGGGCATGATCCGACAGATGCGACCGCCCGTGCGCTATTCGGTAGATCCAGACAGACCTATCGGCTTTGCACCAACACTTGGGCAACATAATGATGAAATCAAGAACAAGGGAGACGGTGAATGCTAACCAAGGGCGATGATTATCCCATTCACCAAACGCCAGAGCCGATTGGATAATCAGGAAGGCTTATAAAGTAATAAGTCCGGTAAATCTGCAATGTCAATCAGCAAGATGGCATACAAATCTACGAGATCTCTATTGGAGTTTATCAGCAGGTCAACGTC
>JBJTAW010000010.1:0-3352 GCA_046091025.1 Chakrabartia sp.
CCCTATATCCATGACCTGAATAGAACGTCCCATGGGAAAGCATCTGACTGTCCACTTATGAAGCCCGCCTTGCCGCTCTCAGAGATCAGCTGAAGGCTGATCGTCTGCACGGATTTGTTGTCCCTATTTGCGATGAGCATATGTCGGAATATGTGGGGGCCTATGCGCAGCGTCTGGCGTGGCTCACCGGCTTTGGCGGGTCTGCCGGGACGGCAGTGGTTCTTTCAGAGGATGCCGCAATTTTTGTGGATGGCCGCTACACCATTCAGGTGCGCGAACAGGTGGATGGTCGCCATTGGTCCTATCAGTCAACAATGGAAACCAGCGTTTCGGACTGGCTGGGGGCTCATGCGGCCGAAGGTGCGCGCATCGGCTATGATCCTTGGGTGCACACCAAGACGTGGGTTGAGGCCGCGACCAAGGCGCTTGCAGCCAAGGGAGCAACGCTGGTTGCGGTGGATCGCAATCCTGTTGATCGTGTCTGGGCGGATCAGCCGGCCCCATCCGTTGCCAAGCTGAAGGCGTTAGACGATCAGTATACGGGCCGCAGTTCGGCCGAAAAGCGCCAAGATGTGGCCGATTGGTTGACCAAGCAAAAGCTGGATGCCGCCATCATCAGCGCGCTGGATTCGGTGGCATGGACATTCAACGTACGTGGCAGCGATGTGGATCGCACACCCGTCGCTTTGTCCTTTGCTGTGCTGCATAAGGACGGCACGGCCGATCTTTATGTTGATCCGGCCAAGATGGATGAGGCGGTTGCCAAGCATCTTGGCAATGCCGTGCGCATTCATGATCGCGCGTCCTTCACTCCTGCGCTCGCCGCCTTGTCTGGCAAGCGTGTGGCGGTTGACCCAGAGCGCGCCGTTGCCGCAATTTTTGATCATCTGACGCAAGGCGGAGCGGCTATTGTCGAAGCGCGTGACCCGACGGTGCTGCCCAAGGCGGTCAAAAACCCGGTTGAACAAGCCGGCCACCGCGCGGCGCAAAAGCGGGATGGGGCAGCGCTGACACGCTTTCTCCATTGGCTGGCGACCGAGGCGCATAAGGGGGGGCAGACCGAATTATCGGCAGCGGCCGCGCTTGAAGCGTTTCGCGCGGCCACGGGCAAGCTGGTTGATCTGTCGTTTGATACAAGTTCTGGCGCTGGCCCCAATGCCGCGATTTGCCATTATCGCGTGGATGAAAAGAGCAATCTGCTGATTCAGCCGAACAGCGTCTATCTGGTCGACTCCGGTGGGCAATATCTGGACGGCACGACCGATGTGACCCGCACCATCTGGGTTGGCCCCGGTGAACCAGATGCCGAAGTGAAGGATCGCTTCACGCGCGTACTCAAAGGGCATATCGCCCTGTCACGCGCCGTCTTTCCTGAAGGAACACGGGGCAGCCAGCTCGATAGTTTGGCACGCATGTTCTTGTGGGAAGCGGGCCTCGATTACGCGCATGGCACGGGCCATGGCGTCGGCGCGTTTCTGTCGGTGCATGACGGGCCGCAGCGCATCGCCAAAAGTGCAGGCGGACAGGCTGGAACCGAAGAGGCGTTGCAAGCCGGTATGATCCTGTCCAACGAGCCGGGCTATTACAAGGCCGGGGCCTATGGCATCCGCACCGAAAACCTCGTGCTGGTGGAAGAGCGGTCCATTGCCGGCGCGGAAGGTCGCTATTTCGGGTTTGAAACGCTCACCTTCGCACCGATTGACCTCGCCTTGGTCGATACCAGCCTGATGACGCGCGATGAATTGCGCTGGTGGGATGAGTATCACGCCAAGGTGCTGGAGCTGATTGGCCCGCAGTTGGAAGGTGCAACACGCGATTGGCTCACACAGGCTTGCCGCTCGCTTGGCTGATCAGGTCGGCTGATTGGGACCGGCTGGAGGCGTTTCAGCCTCTCGCGTCTCGCGCTGTTGGTCCTTGCGTTTACGCAGATTGGCGCGCAGGGCCTCTGCGAGGCGGCGGTCTCGGTTGGGATTGTTCTTGCTCATTTCGCCTCCATTTGGCGTGATGTGCTTGACCCGTCCATAGCTTTTGTTCATAGGCCCGCGGCACTGCTATGGCCCGTTCGGTCCCGCCATAGCGTTCATGGTCACGCTGCTGTAGCTCAGTGGTAGAGCACTCCCTTGGTAAGGGAGAGGCCGCGAGTTCAATCCTCGCCAGCAGCACCACCCCCTTTTCGATGCCATTGACCCTGAGGCGTTGGCCCGCCAAGGCGCGGGGATGCGTTTTTTTTCTGACAATGCCGCCTCGGTCCACCCTGTCGTGCTGGAGGCTATGGCAGCGGCCAATCATAAGGATACCGCCTATGATGGCGACGCGATCAGCACATCGCTCGATAGGATCATGTCAGACTTGTTTGAAACAGAAGTGACGGCAATTTGGGTCGCGACCGGGACGGCGGCCAATTCGCTGGCGCTGGCAAGCCTCTGCCCGCCCTATGGAAGCGTGTTGTGCCATAAGGATGCCCATATTCAGAATGATGAATGCGGCGCGCCTGAATTCTACACCCATGGGGCCAAACTTTCCCTGATTGAGGGGGGCGGGGCTAAGATCATGGCGGACGCCCTCTCGGCAAAGCTGGGGACAACGCCGGGCGGTGTGCATTGGGCACAGCCTCATGCCCTCTCCATCACCAATGCCACAGAATATGGCCGGGTCTATGCGCCTGCCGAAGTCGCGGCGCTGGGGGATGTCGCCAAAGCGCATGGTCTGGGCGTTCATATGGATGGTGCGCGCTTTGCAAATGCGATCGCGCATCTGGGCTGTGCGCCTGCGGACGTGACTTGGCGGGCGGGCGTGGATGTTCTCTCCTTTGGATTTGTTAAAAATGGCGGCATGTCGACCGAATGCCTTGTTTATTTCGACAAGGCGAAGGCGGCAGGTGTCGTTGAGCGGTGCAAGCGGGCCGGGCATCTTTTGTCCAAGGGGCGGTATTTGGCCGCGCAGATCGTAGCGCTTTTGAAAGATGATGTCTGGCTGACCAATGCGCGCGCCGCGACTGACGGGGCGCAGAGACTGGCGCAGGCGTGCGGCCGCCGCCTGTTGCACCCGGTAGAGGCCAATGAAGTCTTTGCGCGCCTGACGCCGGATGAAGCGGCACAGCTTCGTGCGCAGGGATTTGATTTTTACGATTGGGCGGAAGGCGAAGTGCGCTTCGTTGTCAGCTGGGATCAACCCTTGGCTGAAATCACCGCCTTTGCCGCAGCGATTGCCGCCTTGTGACACAGCAGTCGTCCTTTCTCAGCCCGCGGGTTTTAATCCCCTTCCTCACCATCACTCTGATCTGGGGATCGACGGGGTTTGTCATTCGGGGTCAGATTGCGGAAGTTCCCGCCAGCTGGTCCGTCACCTATCG
>JBJTAW010000011.1:0-2529 GCA_046091025.1 Chakrabartia sp.
GCAGGCGCATATCAACGAAGTTGAAGTTTTCACCACCCGGCCCGATACGTTATTTGGCGCAAGCTTTGTCGCGATAGCCGCAGACCATCCGCTGTCCGCCGCCCTCGCTGAAAATGCGCCGCGCCTGAAAGATTTTATCGAAGATTGCCGCCGGGGCGGGACGACTGCTGCCGAAATTGAAACGGCGGAGAAAAAAGGGTTCAACACCGGCCTATCGGTCGAACATCCGCTGGATCCCAGTTGGCATCTCCCCGTCTATGTCGCCAATTTTGTCCTGATAGATTATGGCACAGGCGCCGTCTTTGGCTGCCCCGCGCATGACCAGCGCGATCTGGATTTTGCCCGCAAATACCACCTGCCGGTCCGCCGCGTTGTGGCCGATGGCGAACGAACCAATCTCGAATTTGAAGGCGCCACGGCCTATACCGGGCCGGGCCAGATCGTGAATTCGCATTGGCTCAATGGCATGAGCGTGGACGCGGCAAAGGCCGCCGTCATCGCACGGGCAGAGCAGGACGGCTTTGGCGAAGGCCAGACGCAATATCGCCTGCGCGACTGGGGCGTATCCCGCCAGCGTTATTGGGGAACACCCATCCCCATCATCCAGTGCGATTTTTGTGGCGTCCTGCCCGTGCAGCGCAGCCAATTACCCGTCACTTTGCCCGAAGATGTGACCTTTGATCAGCCCGGCAATCCGCTAGACCGGCATCCGACATGGAAGCACGTTAGCTGCCCCAATTGCAAAGAACCGGCCCGGCGCGAAACCGACACGCTCGATACCTTTGCCGATTCCAGCTGGTATTTCATCCGCTTTGCCAGCCAGCCAGATGACAAGCCCTTTGACCGCGAAGAGGCGGAAGCTTGGCTGCCCGTTGGCCAATATATTGGCGGCATTGAGCACGCGATTCTGCACCTGCTCTATGCCCGCTTCTGGACCCGCGCGCTGGAACGCATTGGCAAAATTGGCATTACAGAACCCTTTGCTGCGCTCTTCACCCAAGGCATGGTCACGCATGAGACCTATAAGTCGCAAGACGGTGCATGGCTGTCCCCTGAAGATGTAAAGATTGCCGGAGATGTGGTGACAAGCCTGGATGGCGCACCCGTTATCCGCGGCCGCATTGAGAAAATGTCCAAGTCCAAAAAGAACGTCGTCGATCCCGATCCGATGTTCGATCAATATGGCGCGGACGCCGTGCGCTGGTTCATGCTGTCTGACAGCCCACCGGAACGCGATCTGGAATGGTCGGAAAGCGGGATTGAGGGCACATGGCGCTTCGTCAATCGCATCTGGCGGCTGTTCGACACGCTGGAGGACGGCCAAGGTGCAGACAAATCGGTCGACCGCCTATTGCACCGTGCCATTGCCGGCATGGCCAGCGATATTGAGGCGCTGACCTTTAACAAGGCCGTCGCCAAGGTGCATGAACTGGTCAATGCGCTGGAAAAGGCCCCGGCCTCGGCATCGCGCAGCACGGCCATCCGCACGCTTGCCCGCCTCATCTCCCCCATGTTGCCGCATCTGGCCGAAGAGGGCTGGGCGCGCATGGGCGGCGCAGGGCTGGTCGCGTCCCAACCCTGGCCAGAGCATGATCCAAGCCTGCTGGTGGATGATGAAGTGACCATTGCGGTGCAGGTCAATGGCAAGCTGCGCGATTCGTTGACCGTTGCGAAGGATCTCGACAAGGCAGGGCTAGAGGCGCTGGCACTGGCATCGGATAAGATTGTCCGCACGCTCGATGGGGCGCCCCCAAAGAAAGTCATTGTCGTGCCCGGACGTCTGGTTAACATTGTCGCATGACCTTGGCTTTCCCCCGCCTGCTGCATAGCGCCGCCCTATTGGCCCTTCTTTCGGCTTTGCCCGCCTGCAGCCTGCGCCCGCTCTATAGCGGCGGCGCACAGGGCGCGGCCGCGCAGATGCTGGGGTCGATTGAGGTGCAACCGATTGCGGGCAAGGCAGGCTGGCTGGTGCGCGAGGCGCTGCAACAGCGTCTGGCGGCGGTCTCGCAAGGCGAGGCACGCTATCGGCTGGAAATTGAACTGGATGATCAGATCACGGGCTTTGGCTTGCGACGCGATGACTCCGTCTCGCGGGAACGGCGGACATTGCGCGCGCGCTATCGCCTGATTGATCTTTCAACCGGGGTGATGGTGCTCGATGCAACCGCAGGCTCCGACGCGGGTATTGACGTCGTATCGTCCGAATATGCGACGATTGCGGCCGAAAATACCGCGCTTGAAAATCTGAGCGGCATCGTCGCAGATCAACTTGTCGCCCGGCTTGCGCTGCAGGCACGGGCGGCGCCCGCCCCGTGAAGGCTAATGCGAACGAGATTGCCCGCGCCCTAAATGCGGCGGCCAATGGCCCCGTCCGCTTCTTCTTGCTCTATGGCCCGGATGAAGCGGGGTCTGCCGCCCTTGCCCGTCGGCTGGAACGGGCCATGGGCCAAGAGGCAGAGCGGATTGATCTGGATGGCAGCACGTTGAAAGCCGATCCTGCCTGTCTGGTGGATGAAGCGGCCAACATCT
>JBJTAW010000012.1:0-2632 GCA_046091025.1 Chakrabartia sp.
CGAACGGCGCCCACGAACAAAGTCGGGGCGCCGCAGCGTGGACAGAGCCCCCGGATCGACGCCTGGGTCGTATCGGGGGCTTGCCAATCGGTCATGATCAGCCGTGAACCGGTGCGCCCCAACCGCCCCAGACGTACACGACGACAAAGAGGAACAGCCAGACGACATCGACAAAATGCCAATACCAAGCGGCCGCTTCAAAGCCGAAATGCTGGCGTGGGGTGAAATGGCCCTTATAGGCGCGGACAAGGCAGACGATCAGGAAGATCGTACCGACCAACACGTGGAAGCCGTGAAAGCCCGTCGCCATGTAGAAGGCCGCGCTATAGTTCAGCCCCTTAAAGGCAAAGGGGGCGTGGACATATTCATACGCCTGAATCGAGCTAAACAACAGACCCAGCATAACGGTCACCCATAGACCCTTTTTGAGATTGTCATTGGCACCAACGCCAATCGCGCCCCAAAGGCCGCGCATTTCGCCCCCGCGCTCATTGTTGATCAAAGCGTGGTGCGCCCAAGTCACGGTCGTGCCGGAGCAGAGCAGAATGAGTGTGTTCAAAAGTGGGAAGCCAAAGGCATCGATCACTTCGATTCCCTTAGGCGGCCAAGCGCCAACCACCTGAGTAACAGACGTTACGCCAGCAACCCGCTCCACAGCGCCATCAATCAGCTGGATCGGCTCTGGGAAGAGCGAGAAATCAAACCAGGCCCAGAACCAACCGACGAAGAACATGACCTCCGACGCGATGAACAAAATCATGCCGTAGCGTAGGTGCAACTGCACATCGGGGGTATGATCGCCGCCTTGGGCTTCCTTCACCACATCCGACCACCAGGCGTAGAATGTGTAGAAAATACCGAGCCAGCCAATGGAGGCAACAAGGCCGCCATAAGGCATCTTGTGCATCCACATGACAAGGCCGCCAAAGGCGAGCAGTGCCGACATCGACCCGAAGAACGGATGAATGCTCGGCGGTAGGATATGATAATCGTGGTTCTTTGCACCTGCCATGGTGATCAACTTTCCCTGTAAAATCGATTTTCGCTTAGCTTTGCTTTTTGCGCTCGTCCACCGGATAGAATGTGTAGCTGAGCGTGATTTCTTCAATTTTACGCGCCTCGGGATCATTCAAGATCGCGGGATCAACGTAAAATATGACGGGCATCCGCACTTCTTGGCCCGGCTGCAATGTCTGCTCGGTAAAGCAAAAACATTGGATCTTGGTAAAATATTTCCCCGCCTGAGAGGGTGTGACATTGAATGTCGCTGTACCTGTTACCGGCTTATCCGAGAGATTCTTAGCTTTGTAAAAAGTGATATCTCGCGCGCCGATGGTCACCAATTCTCGATTGGATTCCTGAGCGAATGTCCAAGGAAGGCTCGGCGCGTGATTGGAATCAAAGCGGATCGACATGGTTTTGCCGGCAACCGCGCCGGGCGCCTGCATCCCAATCCCTTTTTGCGTGGTCCCGGCAAAGCCCGTCACCTGACAAAACAGGCGATAGAGAGGTACGCTGGCATAGCCGACGCCAACCATGCCAAAGGCCAAGCTGGCCGCCAACAAACCTGTACGCGTTGTCCTGTTCATCCCTGAATCCTCACCAATGTGATGAAATAAAAGAGAAGGCACATGGCGACCAGCAACGCGGCTGTTACCAGCGAGCGTTGCCGCCTGCGGCGGTTAAACTCATCATCAGGCTGGGTCATGCTGACATCATCCGGTCTGCAGCGACCGCTGCGAAAAGAGCAAAGAGATAGAATATCGAAAAGGCAAAGAGCGCCTTTTCCGCGCCCATGCCATCCGCCTCACCCGTGCGACGCAAGGCAACGCGCACAGCAATGGCAAGAACGACAAGGTTTAAAGTTATGGAGGAGACGGCATAGACCGTGCCCAACAGGCCCAATGCCCAAGGTGCCAGCGCGCACGCGACCATGGGCAGGGTATAGAGAAGCACATGATGCCGCGTCGTCTTTTCACCCGCAACAACGGGCAGCATCGGAACGCCTGCATTGGCATAATCCGTCTTCACAAATAAGGCGAGCGCCCAGAAATGGGGCGGCGTCCATAAAAAGATGATGCCGAACAGCAGGATCGGCAGCAGAGATAGGTTCCCCGTCGCGGCCGCCCAGCCGATCATCGGGGGAAAGGCCCCCGCGGCACCGCCAATCACAATATTCTGCGGCGTCCGGCGCTTCAGCCAGACTGTGTAGATCAGCACGTAAAAAAGGATTGAGGCAGCCAAGATGGCGCCCGCGACCCAATTGGTTGCCAGCCCCAAGGTCAACACAGAGAAGAAGGAGAGGCCAACGCCAAAATGCAGCGCGGATTGGCGATCCATGCGGCCCGCCGGCAAGGGCCGATTGGCCGTGCGCTTCATCAGCGCATCAATATCTGATTCATACCATTGGTTCAGGGCCCCTGCGGCCCCCGCGCCCAATGCGATGCAGAGCACAGCTGTAAAGCCCAGAACCGGATGGATGTATATGGGCGCAGCAAGCAATCCGCACAGGCCCGTGAACACGACAAGCGACATCACACGCGGCTTGGTCAGCGCGAGAAAATCACGCCAATCCGCCGGAAGGGTATCTACGCTTGTCACACTGAGGCTTGGCATAAAAGGGGAGACCCAT
>JBJTAW010000013.1:0-5059 GCA_046091025.1 Chakrabartia sp.
GTCCAGAATATCGTTATCCGCGCGCTGACACCGGATGCGCCGCCTTATGCTGCCATCGTGGAAGAATGCTTCCCAGAAAGCGCGCTCAGCGATCCATTCGTCTTTTTCGATGCAGTGGGTGATCCGGGTAAGTTCAATGCCAATCTCGCCACGATGATGGACAGTTGTGACCGCTTTATCGATCGCGGAACCATCGACGTCATCCCCACCAGCCAGTATAATTTCTAACAGGATCCGCGACCATGAAAACAGTCCGCATCGGCGGTGGCAGCGCCTTCTTCATCGATAGCGCCATGGCCGTGCCACAGTTGCTGAAGGCCGGGGTGGATTACATCATCCTCGACTATCTGGCCGAAGGCGCGATGGGGTTGCTCGGCAGGATGCGGCTGGCCGATCCGAATGCCGGCTATCCATCTGATTTTATGGATGTCCACATCGGGCCCTTCCTAAGCCAGATTGCGTCCTCCGGCACGCGGATTGCGGCCAATGCGGGCGGCGTTAATCCGCTCGCGCTCGCGGAAAAGCTGCGTGCGCGCATATCAGAGCTTGGTCTCAGCATCCCTGTTTCGGTGATCCATGGGGACGACATGATGGGCAGGCTGGACAACCTTGCCGACACGCGCGACATGTTCACAATTGCGCCCTTTCCGCAAACTGGCGTTACTAGTTGCAATGCCTATCTGGGCGCCTTCCCGATTGCGTCCGCCTTCGCCAAAGGCGCGCAAATCGTTATCACGGGCCGTGTCGTCGATTCTGCTTTGGCCCTTGGCGCGTTGATCCATGAATTTGGCTGGAAGGCCGACGAGTTTGACAAGCTGTCTGCCGGGACGTTGGTCGGGCATCTGGTTGAATGTGGGCCGCAGGTTACCGGCGGCACCTTCACCGATTGGCGCGATGTCGATGGCTGGGCGACCATAGGCGCGCCGATTGCCGAATGTCATGCCGATGGCAGCTGCATCATCACCAAACCAGAGGGCACAGGTGGGCTCGTTTCGGTCGGCACAGTTGCCGAACAGATGCTCTATGAGGTCAGCGACCCACAGGCCTATTTTGTGCCGGACGTTGCGTGCGATTTCTCCGCCGTCAGAATTGAACAGGCGGGCGAGAACCGTGTTCACGTATCCGGTGCGCTCGGCAATCCACCCCCTGAAATGTTAAAAGCCTGCGTCACATGGGATGATGGCTGGCGCGCAGTGGCCTATCAGCCTGTCATTGGCCCCGCCGCACGCGAACGCGCGACCAAGCAAGCTGCTGCACTGTTTGAACGCGGCTCGCTGATGCTGCGCGGCCGCAACATGGCGGACTGGCGGCGAACGGAGGCGGTGCTGATCGGCAGCGAAGAGGAAGTCATCGCCAAACTCGTCGTGGAACATGACGAGATGCTGGCCGTGCAGATGTTTCTGCGCGAACAATTTGCCGCCATTTCAGCCATGTCGCCGGGCACCAGCGTCGCCTTCGGCCCATCGGTTGGACCGATGATGAACTTGATTTCGTTCACCGTGGATCGCGCGATGGCCAAACCCTATGTCGATGGCGCACCCTGCGCAGACACGATCAACGCCGTCTTTTCGCCTGACATGATCACACGTCCCCCTGCCCCCCCGGCAACAGCGGTGGGTGGCTCCGCCTTGCTAGAGCAGCTCGCTTTTGCCCGCAGCGGAGAAAAAGGTGAAACAATAAATGTCGGCATAATCGCCCGCAAGCCGGAAAATCTTGGCGCCCTGCGCGCCGCAATGACGCAGGCAGCCTTACGAGATTGGCTGCCCGATCTCGGCGATTTTCGGGTGACGATTTACGATGTGCCCGGCTGTCAGGCCTTCAACATCGTGATGGAGGGGGCACTGCCCGGGGGGCTGAATGCGAGCCAGCGGCTGGACCCTGCGGCCAAGAGCATTGCCCAGCGACTGATGCGATTTCCGGTGAGCTTATAACGTCTTGCGCAGGCCCATCCAGAAGTCACCTTCCTTCTGGGTTTCAAGGTCAACAGCCCCGCGAATGCCCAATTTGGACCGCGCCTCTTCCAGTGGCGTGTGCCAGACGTCTTCCATCTTCGCCATCCAAAACGGGTCGGACTCCCGCCCGATGCGGATGCCCTGCTGGATGCAATCGAGCGCCGTTTCCCAGATCTGAGGATAATGGAGCATCGTGCGGATGACGTAGCGCATCGTCCCGAAGATGGAGAGAACGGACATTTCGCCCGCCAGTTCTTTATTCTGAATATGCGTGTGGATCGTCGCGAGGCGGAACCAATAGGGGATGAGCTCCCCCATATAGTTAAAGCCACCGCCTGTTAGAATATGTTCATAATCATGCGTCTGACCAGACCGCAGCGAATAGAACTGCCACTGCGTCTTCGGCTTATAGTCCGGCACGATCTGGATATCGTAATTCCCCTCAGTCGCGGTCCTATAGTAAATGCCGCCCACCGTGCCGGGGGCGCAATCCTTCAGATCTTCGACCTTATAGTTGGAGACATGCCATTCGTTGAACCAGGCATCAAAGCGCGGGTTAACCTTGCGCTCCTCTGTCATCATATGTTCGATATGATCGAAATCGCGCAGCTCATCGATAAAGGTCAGCAACTGGTGCATCTCGGCCGCTGGCGGAAAGTCCGGGCCATTTTTTTTCAGCGCGATGAAGGCGATCCATTCCCGAAGTTTCGGATGGTTGAGATATTTGGAGGAAGAGACCAGAACACTTGAGTCGGTACCGAGTAAGTTTACCCCGCGAGCTAGATAGGGAATGTCGTCCATAATGCGTCTCTCTCCTGATTTTGCGTAAAATATACCCCTTTTCAATTCGCAAATCTAGGGTAATTGATTGGAAGAGAGGCAATGTGCGTCGAATCGGAGAGGGTTAAGATGGCAGACAATAAAGTAGCTCTCGTCACAGGCGGAAGCCGTGGCGCTGGTGCAGGCGTGGCGCGCGGATTGGGCGAGCTTGGCTACACCGTTTATGTCACGGGCCGGTCGGTTGAATCGAGCGCAGCCAAAGGCTGGGATGGGTCTCCCCTGCCCGGCACAATCGGCGAAACGGCCGCCCTTATTACCGACCGCGGCGGCAAAGGCATCGCTGTTGCCTGTGATCATGCCGACGATGCGCAAGTCGCCAAGGTGTTTGAACAAATTGCCGATGAACAGGGTCGCCTCGATATCCTCGTCAACAATGCTGCTTATATGCACCCGCAGTTGATTGAGAAAAAACCCTTTTGGGAAAAGGAATTGGCGGCGCAGTATATTCTCGATGTCGGGCTGCGCTCCTCCTATGTTGCCAGCTGGCATGCTGCGCGCATGATGGTACCGCAAGGCTCAGGCCTTATCGCCTTCACCTCCTCCTTCGGGGCGACCTGCTATATGCATGGGCCAGCTTATGGCGCGCAAAAAGCAGGCATTGATAAGCTCGCGCATGATATGGAACATGATCTGCGTGGCACGGGTGTGGCCGCAGTGTCGATCTGGCTTGGCCCGCAAATCACCGAACGCGCGTTGATCGCCAAGGAAGTAAACCCAGAGCAATATGAAGGCTTCATGTCGGTGGCTGAAAACCCAGAATTCACTGGCCATATTCTCGATGCTATCTCCAAAGCGCCGAACCGCGATGAGTTGTCCGGCGAAACGTTGATTGGTGCGGAAATTGCCAAGACGCTGGGTATCACCGATCGCGGACAGGAACGCCCGTCTTATCGGGATATGCTGGGCAGCCCACGCACGAAGAACGCAGCCGCGGTGTACTAATTCCCATGGCCAAGCAATTTCATCTCGCCGACCTGTTTGAAACCGTCGCCGCCACGGTGCCGGACCGTATTGCCATCCGCGCAGCTAGCGCCACGCTGACCTATGCCGAGCTGAACGATCGGGCCGATCGTCTGGCGGCGGGTCTTGCCGCCCAAGGTGTCAAACGCGGCGATACGGTTGGGCTATATCTGATGAACAGCCCTGCGTTTCTGGAGGGCTTTATCTCCGCTGCAAAGCTCGGCGCTGTGCCGTATAACGTCAACTACCGCTACCGCGCGGATGAGCTGCGGTACTTATTTGCCAATGCGCAAAGTGCTGCCATCCTTCACGGAGCTGAATTTTCAGGCGTGGTGCGCGAGGTGCGCGGCGATATCCCCACGTTGAAGGTTAGCGTGGCCGTGGACGATGGGTCGGGCGCCGACATCTCCGGCTCCTTGGCTTATGAGGACCTTCTGAGAACAGAACCTGCTGGTCCTTATGAGCGGAATGAGGAGGACATCCTCCTTACCTACACAGGTGGCACCACGGGAATGCCGAAGGGCGTTATGTGGCCGCACCGCGCGTTTCTGTTCGCGTGCGCTGGGGGCGCAGGCTATTTCAATCCGGCCGGTCCAGTTGCCGTTCCGGAAGACATCGCAGACCGCGCTGCTAATGGGTGTCCGTTGAAGATGATGCCGCTGGCACCACTGATGCACGCAGCCGCCGTTTGGGCGACATGGTCGGCATTACTCAATGGCCTGACAATCATTCTGGATGAGAGCAAGAGCTTCAACCCGGAGCATATTTTCGACATGGCTGAGCGCGAAGGTGCAAACCTGCTTCAATTCGTCGGCGATGCCATGGCAATCCCGCTGAGGGATGCCCTTAAGGCGAACCCCGGCCGCTGGAATTTGCAAAGCGTGGTCAATTTAGGATCGGGCGGGGCTGTCTTCTCTCAACATGTGAAGGATGACCTGAAGGCACTTGTTCCCTCGGCGTCGATTACCGACGGCATGGGGACGTCAGAAACCGGCATATCCGGCATGGCGGAGCCCAGCGCGGAAGGCGTGATGCGCCTCCCTGCAACGGACGCACAGCAGGTTATCGTAGACGACCGCTTTGCCCAAGTTGGCGAAACGGGCTTTATTGCGCGCACCGGCCATACGCCCGTCGGCTATTTCGGCGATCCGGTGAAGACGGCGGAAACCTTCAAGACAATTGACGGCAAGCTCTGGGCAGTTAGCGGCGATACTGGCCGACTGGACGCCGATGACAAAATCACCATGTTCGGGCGAGGATCGACCTGCATCAACACCGGTGGCGAGAAGGTTTTCCCAGAGGAAGTG
>JBJTAW010000014.1:0-4354 GCA_046091025.1 Chakrabartia sp.
CCGCCTGGCGAGGGGTACCTTATCCGGCCCCCTGACGAACGAAAGGAAGACACATGAGACACCGTAGTGGCGGCCGCAAACTTCAACGGACTTCGGCCCACCGTATCGCGCTTTTCCGCAACATGTCGGCAGCGCTGATCAAGCATGAACAGATCACCACCACCTTGGCCAAGGCGAAGGAACTGCGCCCCTATGTGGAAAAGCTTATCACTTTGGCGAAAAAGGGTGGCCTGTCCAACCGTCGTTTGGCCCATGCCCGCCTGTTGGATGATGCGCAGCTGATCAAGCTGTTCGACGTTCTGGCAGAACGCTATAAGGATCGCGCCGGTGGCTATACCCGCATCATCAAAGCCGGTATCCGCGCCTCTGACGCGTCGCCCACCGCCATCATCGAACTGGTTGACCGCGATGTCACCGCCAAGGGCCAAGATAGCGGCCCGGTGATGACCGCCGACGATCTCGAAGACGCCGCGTAAATCCGCAGCGTCTCTTGAGTGAGATAGAAAAGGCCCCGCAGCGATGTGGGGCCATTTTTTGTTTGGAAGAGCCCATCCCCAACCCCTCCCGCAAGCGGGAGGGGAGCGAGGTTTAGCGGCCCCGCCGCCTCGTCGAAGCGGGGAAGGAGAAAGAAAGCCTATCGATTTCGCTCGTGGCAATTACATTATACAGCCATAGTGGTAATAAATATAAGTATATTGGCATTGATGAGGTTGGGGTATGGATCTGCAGACGCGTATTGGCGATGTTCAGAGGCGGTCTGCATAGCACGGCGAAGCATGAATAACGGAAGAGGCCGCCAAGACGGCCCTCGTGACGTGCTCCCCTGAAATGTGACCGCTTTTTGGTAGAGTCTGCCGCGAGGGTGCAGTCGCAATTCTCATTGAATGCAAACCTTCTACGATTGCTCTAAGCCTTAATCATGCCAGCCAATTATATCGGTTTTTAGCGTGACGGATGCGCGTCTGGCCATTTTGACCAATGGCAAAATCTACAAATTCTACTCGGACATTGATCAGCCGAACCGAATGGACAGTGAGCCATTCTTTGAACTTAATCTGGCCGTTGTGAAAAGTCGCGATGTACGACTTTTGGAACGGTTTACCAAAACCGGTTTTGACGTTGACGCCATCGTTCAAGAGGCTGGGGCGCTCAAGCTTCTCAGATTGATCCGTCAGGAATTGATAAAGGAGATGGAGGCACCGTCCACCGAGTTTGCAGCGATAATCGCCAAACGGATTCACGATGGCCGCATGACGGCTGGCCTTAAGGAGAATTTCGCGCGCCAGATTAGCGAAGCTTTTAACGCTATAGTCAGGGACCAGGTCAACTTGCGCCTATCGTCTGCGCTGCAGGCGACGACAGAGGACGAACCTGAACCAGAAACTTCAGCTAGCGACCCTGAAGTAATCACGACAGAGGAGGAAATTGCGGGCTACCGGATCGTCCAGGCTATTGCAGCAAAGACCGTTGATCCAAAACGTATCGTTTTGCGAGATGCGAAAAGTTACGCTGTCATTCTTCTTGACGACAACAACCGCAAGACTGTCGCTCGCCTTCATTTTAACGGTGCTTCCATGAAATATTTTGGGACGTTTTCGGACAAAGACGAGACGCGGCATCAAGTGCAGGGGCTGGAGGATATTTATCGGCTAGCCGACATGATTGAGTCACGCTTGGCGGAGTTGCAGTCCTGAAGCGATAGCGGTGCGGTCACAAAAAAAACAGGGCCTCTCAGCCCCGTTCTCTTAACTCCAAACCCAATCCCCGAACCTTATTGATCCAAGAAGCTCCGCATCTTGCGGCTGCGGCTGGGGTGTTTAAGCTTGCGAAGCGCCTTGGCCTCGATCTGGCGGATACGTTCGCGGGTCACGCTGAATTGTTGGCCCACTTCTTCCAGCGTGTGGTCGGTGTTCATGCCGATGCCAAAGCGCATGCGCAGCACGCGTTCTTCACGCGGGGTGAGGGAAGACAGCACGCGGGTGACGGTTTCTTTCAGATTCTGCTGAACGGCGGCATCCACGGGGATGACGGCGTTCTTATCCTCAATGAAATCACCCAGATGTGAATCTTCCTCATCGCCGATGGGCGTTTCAAGGGAGATCGGCTCCTTGGCGATTTTCATCACCTTGCGCACCTTTTCCAGCGGCATGGACAGGCGCTCTGCCATTTCCTCTGGGGTCGGCTCGCGGCCTGTTTCGTGCAGGAACTGGCGGCTGCACCGGACCAGCTTGTTGATCGTTTCGATCATATGCACGGGGATGCGGATGGTGCGCGCCTGATCCGCGATGGAGCGCGTGATCGCCTGACGGATCCACCAGGTGGCATAGGTCGAAAACTTATAGCCGCGGCGATATTCAAATTTATCCACCGCCTTCATCAGGCCGATATTGCCTTCCTGAATAAGGTCGAGGAATTGCAGGCCGCGATTGGTGTATTTCTTGGCAATGGAAATGACGAGGCGCAGATTGGCCTCCACCATTTCCTTTTTCGCGATGCGGGCTTCCCGCTCTGCCTTTTGCACCATGTTCACGATGCGGCGGAATTCGGTGAGGGACATGCCCGTGGCTTGCGCAATATCGGCGATTTCGGTGCGTATCCGCTCCACTGCATCGCCTTCTGCTTCGGCAAAGGCGGCCCATTTCTTGTCGATGCCGCGCACGGTTTCCAGCCAGTTTTCGTCCAGCTCCCGGCCCATATAGCTATCGAGGAAGGATTTGCGGTTGACCTTATGGCGCTCCGCCAGACGCAGCATCTGCCCGCCCAGCGCGGTCAGGCGGCGGTTATAGCTGTACAGCTGATCAACCAGATATTCGATCTTGCTGTTGTGGAACTGAACGCTTTCCACTTCAGCGGTCAGCTCTTCGCGAAGCTTGTGATATTTCTTTTCTTCAGAGGCCGAAAACTCCTGCGCGTTGGACAAAGCGACCATGCGCGCATTCTGAATCTTGCCGAATTTTTTGTAGATGGAGGTGATGCGGGCAAAGCGTTCCAACGCTTCGGGCTTCAACGTTTCTTCCATCTGGGCAAGGGACAGGGTGTTATCCTCATCCTCTTCCTCGGCCTGCGCCTTCATCCGGCGTTCGATCAGGCCGTCTTCATCCTCTTCACCGGCGGCGTCTTCGGCAACGTCATCTTCTTCCTTGAAAGACGGGCCAGCCGTTTTTTCAGAGATTTCGCCATCGGCGCCTTCTTCTTCCTCATCGGTCAGCGCCTCTGGGGCGGGACCTTTGGAGAGCATGGCTTCCAAATCAAGGATTTCGCGCAGCTGCATCGTGCCTTCGTTCAGCGCGCTGGACCAATCGATGATCGCGTTAAAGGTGATCGGGCTTTCACATAGGCCCATAATCATCGTGTCGCGGCCAGCCTCAATGCGTTTGGCAATGGCAATTTCGCCTTCACGAGACAAAAGCTCAACCGCTCCCATTTCACGCAAATACATGCGCACAGGGTCATCAGTGCGGTCGATGACTTCCTTTTTCTTTTCAACTTCGGGCGCGCCCATGAGGTCTGCGGCGTCAACCGCTTCCACAACGTCTTCGGCGTCCGCCTCTTCGCCATCATCGGTGGCTTCTTCATTTTCGACGATAATGACGCCCATATCGTTGATTGCAGACATAACGTCTTCAATCTGTTCGGACGACATTTGATCCTGCGGCAGAGCCTCGTTCAGCTCATCATAGGTAATATATCCGCGCTTTTTGGCCCGGGCGAGCAGCTTCTTGATCGAGGCTTCGTTCAGATCGATCAAAGGCGCATCGGCGCCGTCCTTGTCCATCGCGTCAGCAGTGTCAGTTTTGGCCATGTGACCCGATATACCCTTCTTCAATCCCCATCCCCGGCGCGTTCCGCCAGTGACGCGAGCTTCGCATCAGCCTCCCGACGGGCCTGTTGCAGGCGCATCTGTTCGGCAAATCTTGTATCGTCCCAGTGTTCGGCTAAACGAGCCGTGGCAGCTTCCAATGCAGCGTCCAATTCTGGACGGGCAGAAAGCACCTCGATCGCCATCCCCAAATCCCTCCGGGCGAGCTCGGCTTCCGACTGCCGCCGCGTGAAGGAAAAGGCAAGCCCATTCGCATCGATCAGCCGCGCAGCAAGTGCGCCGGAACCCTGATCTTCGCATATGGTGATCAATGCCTGAGAATCAAGCGTGCGATGTTCATACGCCGCGTTCAGGACAATGTTCCGGAGTGCCGCTAAACCCTTGTCGGCGATGGGAAGTCCGGCAATCGCCTCGGCATAGGGCTGGATCACCTCTGGGTGGATGATCAGCCCGCATAAACTGGCGCGGGCATATACGGGTTCCACGCCCGTGCCGCTAATCTCTCGCGTCGCGCCTGTGGGGGCCATTTCAAAC
>JBJTAW010000015.1:0-7355 GCA_046091025.1 Chakrabartia sp.
GGCGCCAAAAGCTCGGGATGCGCTGGCCGCGCAGGTCGGGTGGGCATGGCCACATCAAAGTGATGCGTCAGCCGCCCCAAGCGCCAGTCGCGCGTCACCTGTCGTGCGCGCCGCACTTTCTCACGTGGTTCCGCCGTCCCCAATACTGAGGCTATGGCACTTGATATGCTGGTCATGCTGACAGGGGTCAAAGCGCCTTTGCGGCCTCCAGCACCTCAGCGGCATGGCCAGGCACCTTCACCTTGCGCCAGATGCGCGCGATTGTGCCATCTGCACCGATGAGAAAGGTCGCGCGCTCAATGCCCATATATGTGCGGCCATACATGGATTTTTCGACCCAAGTGCCAAAAGCCTCACACACGCCGCCTTCGGCATCGCTGCCAAGCGCGACTTTTAGATCATATTTGGCCTGAAATTTCTTGTGGCTGGCAAGGCTATCCTTTGAAATGCCAACAATGGCGGCGCCTGCAGCGGCAAAATCATTGGCAAGGGCGGTAAAGTCCTGCGCCTCACGTGTGCAGCCAGAGGTATCGTCCTTAGGGTAGAAATACAGCACCAGCTTGCGGCCCGCATAGTCCTTAATCGAGGCCAGGCCTTCGGCTGTTTCAAAACGCGCATCGGGCGCGGGGCTGCCGTCTTTTAACATGTCATTGTCCTTTTATGGCGATAACGGATCCCCACTCTCGCGCCACGCTCTGCCGCACAGTTTCCAGCTGCGCAAGCAGGTCTGGCCAATTCTGCGCGCCACAGACCTGGGCAATAACGGGCTGGGTGACGGTACTTGGCAGTTGCAAGCTAGGGGCCATCAGGCGCACCGCAACCAAGGTGCGCGTCAGCAAGGCATGGGCCTGCTGCATCTCGCTGGGCAACAGGCCTTCTGCCACAAGCTGCGCAATCGCTGTGCCCAGCGACGGGGTCAGGCCCTTACCATGCGCCAGCTGAAGGGCATGGGTTAGAAATTCCAGATCCACCAGCCCGCCCGATGCCAGCTTGACATCCAATGGCCCCAAAGGCGGCTTATGCGCCGCCATATCGCTGCGCATCTTAGCCGCATCGGTGATCATCTGCGCTCGGTCTCGTGGGGCGGTCAGAACAGAGGTGATAATGGTCTGCGCCGCTGCTTGGGCGGTGGGCGATCCATAAACGGGCCGGGCCCGGGTCAGCGCCATATGCTCCCAAGTCCAGGCATTTTCCCTCTGGTATCTGGCAAAACTTTCAAGCGAGATGGCAAGCGGCCCGTCATTGCCAGACGGGCGCAGGCGCGTGTCGACATCGTAAAGCGCACCTGCGGCTGTCGGAACGGACAAGCCATTGGTCACGCGCTGGCTTAGTCGGTTGAAATAATGCACCGCGTCTAAAGGCTTTGCCCCATCTGATGTGGCAGAGAAATCGCCTGTAAACAGGTAAATCAGGTCTAGGTCAGACGCGTGTGTCAATTCTGCCCCGCCCATGCGGCCCAGTGCCAGGATAACCAGCTCCCCACCCGGCACACGGCCATGTGTCTTTTCAAATTCGGCAATGGTGGCGTCAGCAATCACGCAGATCGCAGCTTCGGCGATGCGGGCATAGCCACCTGCCACATGGAGCGCATCTTGCGCCCCACCAACTAGCTGCACGCCGAGTGCAAAGCGCATTTCCCCGACAAGGCGGCGGACATGATCCAGCGTGTCTTCCAGCGTTTCTCCGCCGAACAACCGGCCGCAAATGTCTTCAACGCTGCCCGGCGGGTCAAAGGCAGAGGCATCAAGCAAGCGATCGAGCATTGCCGGACGCTGGCCCAATTGCTCGGCCAAGGTGGGCGCGTGACACAGGATATCCGCCAGCATGGCCAACAACGCAGGCCGGGCGTCCAACAGGCGGAAAAGATTAATCGCACTGGGAAGGCGTTCCACGATGGTTGAAAACTGGTTGATCGCGGTCAGCGGGTCTGGCGCATGGCCCAGCCCCTCGATCAGCTGTGGCAGTACTGCTTCCAAAGCCTCATGCGCGGCGGGCGTCCGCACCGCCCGTACCGCGCCGCTGCGCCAATGCTGAATGCGCTGAATAGCCGGGCCGGGCTCTGCAAAGCCTGCTGTACGCAAGGCTGTTTCCAGCGCCTCCTCTTGGCTTGGGAGGGAGGGGCGCTCTGGTCCGTCAAGGCTGTCATAAAGTGTGCCAACGGCCGCGATGTCGGGCGCAAGTACCGCGAGCAGGGCCTGCCCATCTTTCAGCCCGGCGAGCTGCGCCACATTATCAAGGGCATCTGCATCGCGCGGCAGGCTATGGGTTTGTTGATCATCGACCATTTGCAGCCGATGCTCAATTTCCCGATAGCGGCGATAGGCATGGGACAGGGTCTCGGCCGTGCCTGCCGGGATATGGCCTGCGGCTGCCAGCGCGTTCAGGGCCGCAATCGTCGAGGGTGCCCGCAAGTCTGCATCTCGCCCGCCATGGATCAGCTGGTGGATTTGGGCAAAAAATTCGCATTCTCTGATGCCGCCACGACCGCGCTTTAGGTCAAAGTCGGGGCCGAAACGCTGGCCTTGCGCATAATGATCACGGATCCGGTGTGACATCGCCCGAATGTCCCGGATCGTCCCAAAATCCAGTCCGCGCCGCCACACAAAGGGCCGCAGCGCCTGGGTGAAATATTGGCCGAGCCTGAGATCGCCCGAACAGGCGCGCGCGCGGATGAAGGCCGCCCGTTCCCAAACGACAGCTTGCGACTCATAATAAGTGATGGCGGCATCCACCGGCATCACAATTGGGGTGACCTCAGGTGTCGGCCGAAGGCGCAGGTCAATGCGGAACACATAGCCATGTTCGGTGCGGGCCTGCATCAGTTCCACAATGCGCCGCCCCATGCGGACCGCCGCTTCCACCGGCTCATCGCGGGCGCAGCAGGGCAGGGTTTCAGGATCAAAGATTAATATGGGGTCGATGTCGGATGAATAGTTCAGCTCTCGGCTGCCATGTTTGCCGAGCGCAATCGCGGCAAGGCCGATGGCCGGTGCGCCGGGCTGATATTCCGAAATGGCCGCAGCAATCGCGCGGTCGAGCGCGGTGTCGGCAAAGTCGGACAGGGCCAGCGTCACGCCTTCTAGATCAAGCACGCCTGATAGGTCGCCAATCGCAACGGCCAGCGCCAATTGCCCCTTGGCCCGACGCAGCGCCTGCCCAACGGGCATGTCAGGATCATAATCCTGGTCTGGCAAAGCAAGCGCAGCATTAAGGTCTCCTGCTGCCAAAAGATCACGCACCGCGATATGCTGCCCCATAAGCTGGCGCAGGTGGGGGGCGTGGCGTTCGGCGCGAGATAATGCTTCGTTCAGCTTGGCGACAGACATGAAGGTCATTCTACGCGGATCGTCCCAACAAAAAAGCCTTAAGGAGACTTCCCATGGTGCGCAGATCAACGATCCTGTTTTTTGCCGCAGCCGCGCTTTTGATCAGCGGCTGTAATACGGTCAAAGGCCTTGGCCATGACATTGAATCGGTCGGCAAGGCGGGGGAAGAGGCGATTAACAAATAGCGCCGATCGCAGCGTCACTCAGCGGCGGCTGGATTTTCCTTGGCGCGCCGCCTCTCAGTGAACCAGATGGCGAGGATCGCCAGCTCATAAAGCAGGCACAACGGCACGGCGAGCAGCAGTTGTGAGACAATGTCGGGCGGCGTCAAAACGGCCGCAACAACAAAGGCCCCGACAATTGCGTAACGTCGCCCGTCGCGCAATTGTGTCCGCGTGACCAGCCCGGCGCGTTCCAATAGCATCAAGAGCACGGGCAAGAGAAAGCCGACGCCAAAGCCAAAGATGAATTTGGTCACAAAGCTCAAATAATTGCCAACGCCTGGCAGGGCTTCTTGCGCGACGCCGCCGACATTGCCGGAATAGCCGAGCAGAAATTCGAGCGCGACGGGCATCGCCACAAAATAAGCAAGGGCAGCGCCTGACATAAACAGGATAGGCGTCATCAGCAAAAAGGGCAGAAACGCACTTTTTTCCTTCGCATACAGCCCCGGTGCGACAAAGCGCCAAACCTGTGTTGCGATCACCGGAAAGGCGACCATCATGGCGGAGAAAAAGGCGACTTTAATCTCAGCAAAAAAGGATTCGAAAATATCGGTATAAATAATCTTGCCTTGGCCCGCCTTCAGCAGGGGCTGCACCAGCACCGCAAAAATATCCTTCGCGACATAGAGGCAGCCGAAAAAGGCAATGGCCAGTGCCGCAACGCTCCAGAGCAGCCGACGGCGCAATTCGACCAAATGCTCGATCAGCGGCATGCGCGTTTCATCTATGTCGCTCATGGACGGTGCTCTTGCGTTGCATCTTTCGTCTCTTGAGATGCAGGTGCGCCCTCAGCTGGGGCCGGCATCACGGGGTGTTCCCGCATGATGCGTTCATTTTCCGCCCGCCATTTTTCTTCCATCTCGCGCAGTTCTGCTTCGCGCACCATTTCATCAAAGCCAGACCGGAATTGACGGGCAACCCCTTTGGCTTTGCCGACCCATTGGCCCACAAAACGCAAAACGTGCGGCAGGTCTTTCGGACCGATGATGACAAGGGCCACCACCGCGACAAGAAGAAGCTCGCTGGACGCGACGTCAAACATCGGCCGGCTCAGGCTTGCTTGTCAGTTTGCTTTTCCGCCTCAAGGGGGGTCGGCGCAGCGGTTTCGATGCGCGGCGCGGGCTTTGCGTCGTCATCTTCGGCCATGCCTTTTTTGAAGCTCTTAATGCCCTTGGCGACATCGCCCATCATGTCGGAAAACCGTCCCTTGCCAAACAACAGCAGGATGAGGATGCCGACGACCAGCCAATGCCAGATGCTGAAACTACCCATAAAAATCTCCATTGGGGCAAGCACGACCCAGCCGGGGCCGGGGGCTTGATGAAACTAACTTAGGCGCTTTCGTCGTCGCTTTCTAGGTCGGGCGTATCGGGATCATCGCCGCCCTGAAGATCTAGCGCGTCAAAGGCGAGATCGACTGGGTAGAGAAGCCCTGCAGCTCGCAAATCGTCAATCCCCGGCAGATCCCGGCGGTTTTCTAGGCCGAAATGGGCCAGGAACGCAGGCGTTGTGGCAAATGTCAGCGGCCGACCCGGCGTTTCGCGCCGCCCCGCCGGGCGCACCCACCCTGCCTCCATCAGAACATCCAACGTGCCTTTGGAGATCTGCACACCGCGAATCGATTCGATTTCGGCCCGGCTCACTGGCTCATGATAGGCGATGATCGCCAGTGTCTCGATTCCGGCGCGGCTGAGCTTGCGGCTTTCCTCGCGTTCGCGCCGCAAAATATGGGCCAGATCGCCTGCCGTCTGGAAATGCCCTTTGCCGCCGCGATCCACCAAGTTGATGCCGCGGCTGGCATAGAGCGCCGCAAGCGACTTGAGTGCCGCCTTCACGTCAACGTCCGGCCCGACATAGGCGGCAATATCCTGCACCGACAGCGGCTCAGATGCGGCAAAAAGCGTCGCCTCCACGGCGCGGGTGTCATCCTGTGTGGGGTCGGGGATCATCATCTCTGTCATGCGGCCCGCACATATAAGGGGGCAAAGGCATCGTCTTGGCGCAGCGCGATCTTGCCCTGACGGGCCAGTTCAAGCGTTGCTACAAAGCTTGATGCCAAAGCCGATTTGCGGAATTGCGGATCATCGCTTTCGGGCAGGAAGCGATGAATAACCGTCCATTCGACCATCGATCCGACCAGCCGAGACACCCGGTCAATCGCCTCTTCCAGCGTCAGGACATTGCGTTGATGGACGATATGGAGCGGCGGCTCTGCCCGTGCTTTGATATGGCCATAGGCTTGGATCAGGTCAAATAGGCCAGAGTCCCATTTGGCTTTGCGGACAACGCGCAAACCCTCTGGCGCGCCGCGGGCAAAGACATCCCGGCCCAGTCGATCCCGCGCCATCAGCCGTACACCCGCTTCGCGCATCGCATTGAGCCGTTCCAGCCGCAATTGCAGGCGCAGGGCCAGTTCTTCTGGGCTGGGTTCAATTTCCGGGTCTTTGGGCAAGAGTAGCCCGGATTTAAGATACGCAAGCCAGGCCGCCATCACGAGATAATCGGCCGCAATCTCCAGCTTGAGCGCCCGGGCATCGTTAATATAGGCCAGATATTGATCGACCAGCGCCAAGATCGACATTTCCCGCAAATCGACCTTTTGCGTCCGGGCAAGCGTGAGCAGCAGATCAAGTGGGCCTTCCCAGCTGCCCAGATCAACTGTCAGACGGTCTTCCTCAACGGGCGGGGGCGCTTCAAAGCTGTCCAGAACCAATTGTTCGCCCGACATGCTGGCCCTAACCCGCCAGCGCTAAGAGCGCGTCGCGCTTTGCCATAAGTTCGGCAATGCGGTCGGAAGCGTAAACCGGCGTGCATGTCGCCATAGCAGCGTCGAGCCGCGCCCGCGCGCCGCGCGTGATTTCAGGAAGCAAATTGGCGATGGCGACCATTTCGTCAAACCGGCCCCAGCAATTGAGCGCGACATCGCACCCTGCCGCCACACAATCGGCCGCGCGCTTCGGCACGTCGCCTTTCAGGGCCTTCATGTCGAGGTCGTCGCTCATCAACAGGCCGGTAAAGCCAATTTTGTCGCGGATAATCTCAGTGATGATGGTGGGGGACATGGTCGCGCACCGATCCTTATCCCAGGCGGGAAAGACGATATGTCCGGTCATGCCCATTGGCGCATCTTTGAGCGCGGCGAAGGGGGCGAGATCTTGTTCCAGCTCCGCGTCGCGTGCCGTGACGCTGGGCAGCTCGAGATGGCTATCGACCACAGCCCGACCCTGACCCGGCATATGTTTGACCACCCCCACCACGCCACCTGCGCGCAGCCCCTCTATCGTGGCCCGGCCCAAGGCCGCAACGCGCATCGGATCACTGCCCAAGGTACGATCCCCAATGGCTGGGTGGGTTTCGGGCACACGCACATCCAGCAGCGGTAGGCAGTCCACGGTGATGCCCACCTCACTCAGCATCAGACCAAGCGCTTCGGCATTGACACGTGCGGCCTCAATGGCTGTCATTGGGGCCACATCATAAAGCGCGTCAAACGCACCACCCGGTGGAAAGGCGGGCCATGTCGGCGGCTGCATCCGGGCGACCCGACCGCCTTCTTGATCAATCAGGATCGCCAGATCATCGCGGCCAGATAAGGCCCGCAGATCATCGGTTAAAGCGCGGAGTTGTGAGCGATCCACGATATTGCGCTTGAAGAAAATATATCCCGCAGGATCACACTCGCGGAAAAAGGCGCGCTCATCGGGCGTTACGCGTTCACCGGACAGGCCGAAGATAACGGGCTTCATAATCTGTCCTTAACCGGGCTTGTCTGGCTTGTCGAAGGCAGCGGCCCTTGCGCGGGTGC
>JBJTAW010000016.1:0-6375 GCA_046091025.1 Chakrabartia sp.
GACAAATTCACGCTGCGCCTCGTCGGGAAGAACTTGACCGACAAGCGCTATGAAACGGCCAGCCAGGTCGTTGGTGGTTTGTGGACATTCACGCTCTACGGTCCGCCGCGCTATTTTGGCTTTGAACTCGGCACCAAGTTCTAAGTTAAATTGGGGGCAAGGATATGCGACGCAGTTGGATCGGACTGGTTTTAGCTGCGTCGCTTGCCTTTTCAGGGTGCGGCCAAAAATCGGCTGACAAGGTCGGCGGCGAGCGCGTCACATCGACTGACGAGTTCCAGTCGCGGGATGGCCCGACAATTGATATTGAGAAACATCCTGGGAAGGGCTTGTTTCAAGAAAGTTGCGCGAGCTGCCATAATGGGGGGGTGCCCAAAGCGCCCCAGCAGGTCTGGCTTGAAATGATGGCGCCTGATGCGCTGCTTGCCGCCATGAATGGCGGGATCATGACGCAACAGGCCGCCAAATTATCGCCCCTTCAGCGCCAGCAAATTGCAGAATATCTGACGCGCACCCCGCTTGCTGATTATAAACCGCCAGCGCCGCCCGCTTCCTGTGACGCGCAGCATGCCCGGTTTGACAAAGCATCGCCGCCTGCCCGGGCGGGCTGGGGGCATAACAATGCGCGCTTTGTGCCGGCTCAACAGGCAGGCCTGACTAAAGAACAGGTGCCGCAGCTCAGGCTCAAATGGGCTTTTGCCTATCCGAAAGCGCAACGCGCACGGTCGCAGCCATCCATTGGGTGGGGTGCGGTTTTTGTGGGCAGCCAAGATGGGACTGTCTACGCCCTTGACCTGAAGTCCGGCTGCATGCGCTGGTCATTCCGCGCCTCTGCCGAAGTCCGCACCGCGATTGTCGCGGATCCCGCGACCGAGAGGCTCTATTTTGGCGATGTGCTTGCGCGGATGTATGCGGTCGACGCGATGACCGGCAAGATCATCTGGAAAACAAAGGTGGATACGCATTCTAATGCCACCATCACTGGATCACCGGCCCTTGGCGGGGGTCAGCTGTTCGTGCCCGTTTCCTCGCTTGAGGTGACGGCTGCGGCCGACCCCAGCTATGCCTGCTGCACCTTCCGCGGGTCGGTTGTCGCGCTTAACGCCAAGACAGGTTCGGTCAACTGGCAGCATTACAGTGTCACCAAGCCGGGTGTTTTGCAGGGCAAGACGAAAGTCGGCACCGACATTATCGGCCCGTCGGGCGCGCCGATCTGGAACAGCCCAAGCTTTGATCCGGCCACCAACCGCGTCTATTTCGGTTCGGGTGAGAATTACTCATCCCCCGCAGACGGCAATAGCGATGCTGTTTTCGCGGTGGACGCGAAATCCGGCAAACGGCTCTGGGTTTCTCAGCTCACCAAAGGGGACGCCTGGAATGTCGGTTGCATGATCGGCAATGATAACTGCCCCAAAGAAAACGGGCCCGATCTGGATGTCGCGGCATCGGTGCTGGTTGTCCCGATTGGAGGCGGCAAGAGGATGATTGTGGCCGGCCAGAAATCGGCGGCAGTCTATGGGCTCGATCCTGATACGGGGCGGCCTGTTTGGAAAACTGTTCTCGGCCATGGCGGCACGCAAGGCGGCGTCCATTTCGGGATGGCGGCGCAAGGTCGACTTGTCTACGTGCCCATTAACGACATGGAAGATACGCGCGACGGTCGCGCCTATGACGCCAAGCTGCGTGGCGCAGGTGTTCATGCCATCGATGCGGCAAACGGCCGCATCTTCTGGCGATCAAAGGCGGATAACATCTGCAACAAGCGGCCCAATTGCGATCCCGGCATTTCTTCGGCTGTGACGGCGATGCCCGGTTTCGTCTTTGCCGGACATCTTGATGGGCGGTTCCGGGCCTATGACAATCGTTCTGGCAAACCGATTTGGACGTTTGACACGACCCAATCGGTGAAGACGATCTCAGGCGAAATGGCCCGTGGTGGCAGCATGAGCGGCCCGGGCGCGGCCATCTCCAATGGCCATGTCGTCGTCAACTCGGGCTATGGTCTTTACTACCATATGCCCGGCAACCTACTGATGGTTTTCACCCCCGGCGGTAAGTAAGGTGCTCCTCCTCAACGGGGGAGCTTCCTTTCAGGGCCTGTCGATCCAGTCGCTCAGAACCTGTTCGACCCGCATAGCATCTGGCACGCGGTCCAGCCCGATCCGGCGATCCGCTTCTTCGTGCCAATGATAGATGCGTCGTTCCTGATAGTTGAGGACCACGCCGAAAAAGCCGGGGCCTTCGACGGATTCTTGGATCTTCCCCGCATATCTCAGGTCTTCAAACAGGATCCGCTCAAAATTCTTGATGCGGGTTTCCCACAGCGGGTTCAGATCTTCGATGGGCAGCTTGGGGCCGAACCAATGGCAGTCGATCCGCATCGAATTGGCGGTGAGTGGCCAAAAGACGAGCATGGGAATGCCCGTCGCTGTTGGCGGCATCACGACATGGGGGAAGAGGTGGTAGCTGACATTGTTCAGCCGCGGAATTTCGGTGACGCTTTCAATTTCGGGCATCCCGCGCGTGCCGGGGTCGACCCAATCGGGCCGGCGGTTGGGGGTGATCATCCGCGAATGACCATTGGGCCATAACGTCGCTGTCATGCCGCGATGATCGAGGAACCGGTCTGCGGTATCCTGATGGATAGACTTCAGATGATAGACTTCGAGAAATACATCTAACAGCACTTTGACGTTGCACGGCACATCATAGCTGGCGGAATGCACGAGCATCAGATTGTCGAGGTCAAACTGCCGCAGCTCGTCTGCAACAGGCCCGAGGCTTTCGAGCAGCGTCGGTGCGTTGGGATCTTCATTGATGAAAATCCAGCTGCCAAGGGTTTCGCACCGCACGGGCACCAGCGATCGACACGCAAAGTCGAAGTCAACAAAATCGCGCTTGTCGCGCACCGATTTCAGCTGGCCGTCCAGCGCATAGCTCCAGCCATGATAGCTGCAGACAAAGCCGCGGCCTTGCCCCGCGTCTTCCGTAACAAGCGGCCCGCCGCGATGGCGGCAGCTATTGTAAAAGGCGCGAAACGCGCCCTGCAAATCACGCACGATGAGGATCGGCGCGCCGCTGTTGCGCATGAGGAACCAGCAGCCCGGTTCGGCCGCTTGGCTGATATGGCCGGCATAAAGCCAGCTGCGCTTCCAAACGCCTTGCTTTTCTAAGTCCAGAAACTGGGGATCTACATAGCGGGCAGCGGGGACGTCGGGCATGCGTGGAAAGCCTTTCGGGGGCGTTGTCCGCGCAGCTTCGAATGCCATGCTGTCCTTGATCTGCCGCGTCGTGTTCGCGTCCATAGCCCATGGCCTTTTTGTGATGAGATATTGGTATAAACTCCTCTGGCCCATCAACAATCATATTTGCTTTTTCAAGGCGCTTCGGGCATCTTTTCAGCCTCGCTGGGATGGACTTCCCCGAGAATTTTTAGCGGGATTCCAACCCAATCGCCCCTGCTTCACTCAAGGACGTTGAACCTGTGAAAATTGCTGTCGCGCCGCTTGCCGATATTCCTGAAAATGGCACCAGTGTTTTTGATCTGCACGGCAAGTCTGTGCTTGTTGCGCGCACGCCCGCAGGCGTGTTTGCCATCGAAAATCGGTGCAGCCATGCCCTGCAAGAGCTGGAGGGCGGCAAGCTCAAGGGCTTTCACATCTTCTGCCCGGCGCACGGCGTGCGGTTCGACATGCGGGATGGGTCGGCGATGGGCACATTGACGAAATCGCCGATCACCGTCTGGCCGACGGAAGTTCTCGACGGAGTCATCCATATTGAGATGGACGTCGCATGAAGCGGCTGCTGCATATTGTCGCCAGCCCCCGGCAAGAACGGTCACGCTCGGCGATGGTGGCAGAGCATCTGTTGGCGCGCGTGATGCAGCGCCACCCGGCATTAGAGGTTGAGCGGTTAGATCTGTTCGCTGCCAATCTTCCCGCTTTTGATCATGCCGCCGTGGAGGGTCGCTATCATCTGCTCGCGGGCCATGCGGTGGACCCTGCCGAGGCAGCCATTTGGCAAGAATTGAAGGCATGGACCGACCATTTTCTGTCGTTTGACGCCTATCTGATCGCCACACCCATGTGGAATTTCGGCATTCCCTATCGGTTGAAGCAGTATATCGACATATTGACGCATCCGGGCCTCACCTTCCGAAACGATGCTCAAGGCAATGTCGAAGGTCTGGCGCAGGGGCGTCGGGCGATTCTGATTGCGGCGAGTGCGATGCCTTTCGGCAGCATGCCTGAAATTGACGGGCTGGATTTTCAGCTGGCCTATTTAAAGGCGTGGCTCGGCTTTATCGGCGTGACGGACATTGGTGCGGTGCGTGTCGCGGGCACCTTCGGCCCAGAGGATGCTGTTGCGGCGGCCATGGCGCAGGCGTTTGCCGATGCCGACCACCTTGCAGACAAAATCTGATCGCGCGTTTCGCCTAGCCCGCGACCGATCGGAATTTCGGCATGGTGATTTCGGCCGACCAAGCTTCAAACACCACTTCAACGGCCATGCCGCAGGTGACGCTCTGGGCGTCGCAGCCAATCACGTTGCTCATCATGCGCGGCCCTTCCTCAAGGGTGATGAGGGCGATGACATAGGGGGCATCGGCGGCATAGGCGTCTGAGACGGCACGGGTGACAATTGTGTAGGTTTCCACTTTGCCGCGCCCGCTGGCTTCGCGCCATTCAAGGTCTTCGGACATGCAGGTCGCGCAGAGTAGGCGCGGATAAAATTGATAAGTGCCGCAGCCCGAGCAGTGCTGGAGCAGGAGCTTGTGCTCCTTGCAGCCCTGCCAAAAGGGAGCCGATTCCGGGGTTGGCCGAGGCAGGAATTTGTCTGCGTGGACGTCCATCAGTTGCGCTCCCTGCCGAGGATCACGGTGGTATGGCTTGACATGATGCCACCTTGGCCATGCACCAGCGCGACTTCAGCGCCCTCCACCTGACGTGCACCGGCAGCCCCACGAAGCTGCGTCACGGTTTCGGTGAGCGCAAACATCGAACCTGGATTGCCCGGATGGCAATGGGACAAAAGCCCGCCATGGGTGTTGACCGGCAAGAGGCCGCCCAACTCGATATTGCCATTCTCCACAAACGCCCCACCTTCGCCCTTTTCGCAAAAGCCAAGGTCTTCAAGTTCCACCAGCACTGTCGGCGTGAAGCAATCATAGAGTTGGGCAAAGTCCATGTCGCTTGGTCCAAGCCCAGCCATGGCATAGGCCCGGCGGCCCGATTCCACTGCGAAGGACGTGGTTAGGCTTTGGGCCTGGCTGATATGTTCATGACCATGGCCTTCGCCGACGCCCAGAAGATATACAGGTGCGTGCGGAAAATCCGCGGCTCTTTCTGTCGAGGTCAGGATGATCGCAGAGCCTCCATCCGACACCAGGGAGCAATCGAGCAGGTGCAAGGGGTCCGCGATCATCCGGGAATTAATCACATCGTCGATCGTGATCGGGGTGCGCATTTCCGCCGTCGGGTTGAGGCAGGCATGTTTGCGGCAGGCGACGGCAATGGCGGCGAACTGTTCAGCGGTCGTGCCATATTTTTCCATATGGGCACGGGCGATCAGCGCATAAAAGGCTGGGACTGTCGGGCCAAAGGGAATTTCGAACTGCGAATGGCCGGCCGACGACTGCATTTTCATCGCCTGATCGCGCGTTAGGCCCGTGCGCAAACTGTCTGCCATTGTAATGAGAACGGTCGTGCACATTCCGCTCGCAATCGCAGCGGCTGCATGATGCAGGATGGAAAATGTGGTGCTGCCGCCTGCATTCACGCTCATGCAATAGCGCGGGAAGATCTGGAGATATTCCGCCATCGCCTCGGCGTGATACATATAGGGCTCGGCCATGGAATTGCAGGTGATCAGCCCGTCAATCTGGTCCTTGGTGATTTGCGCATCTGACATGGCACGGCGTGCGGCATCAATGCACAAGCCCGTCGGGCTGAACTGGGGTAGCTTTCCCACCGGGGTATCCGCGGCCCCAACAATGGCGACTTTCCCGCGCAAGCTATCCAAGGTCAATTCCAATCAGGCCTTGTCAAAGGTAACGGTGGCGGTGCCTGGGGCGATCACCTCGCCCGCCTCATTCTTGATGAAGATTTCAAGGTCAGCAGTGCCCTTGTCGTTATCGACCGAGATCACACGGCCGCCTGAGGCGACCGTCTCGCCGATAAAGGCGGCTTTGCGGTTCGAATAGGCAAGGTGCGTCATCCGCCCCTCATTATCCAGCCATTCGATCACGCATTGCGTCAGCCAGTCGCCAAGCATCGGCCCCGACATCACAATGCCCGGATAGCCTTCCACGTCTGCCGCATAGGGCATGTCGAAATGGATGCGATGGGCATTCCATAGCGCTGCGCTATACATGAA
>JBJTAW010000017.1:0-2997 GCA_046091025.1 Chakrabartia sp.
CACCCGGCTCGATGCGCCGCCATGATCCTGCCCATCGGCAATGTCATCGCAGGCCCGGCACCAGCTGTAGAGCAGCAATGCTCGCTCTCGTGTTTCTGGCGCAAACAGGCGGGAGGCGAGGGCAAAGGATCGCGAGCCCTTGGCAATGCTGTCACGCGCCTGCGTAACGAGAAGGGCGCGCCGATCCGCCACGTGCGTCTAGAGATCCTCTGCCTTCATTGCAAAGATGCTCTTATGCGGGACGTAGCTGTCCATTCGTTCCAACAGTCGCGCCAGATTATCATCCGTGAGGAGGATGTTTTTATGCTGTTCCCGGATAAATCCGGTTGAGATCATTTGGGCGTTGAAATCGATCAGCTTATCATAAAAGCCCGCGACATTGAGAAGGCCGACGGGCTTTTGGTGATAGCCCAGCTGGGCCCAACTGATCCCTTCCCACAGTTCATCCATCGTGCCGACGCCGCCGGGAATGGTCAGAAATCCATCTGACAGGTCGGTAAACATGCGCTTACGCTCATGCATGCCGGGCACAATATGAAGCTTGGTGCAGCCCTGATGGGCGACTTCGCTGCCAGTAAGGGCTTCGGGGATGACGCCAATCACTTCCCCGCCTGCGGCCAGCGCCGCATTGGCAACTGCGCCCATTAGGCCAAGCTAGCCGCCGCCATAGACAAGGCCAATGCCCCGTTCCGCCAGCGTCCGCCCAACCATCTTTGCGGTTTCAATGAAGATGGGGTCGGCAGGCGATGCCGACCCACAATAGACTGCAATGCGTTTCATGGGACGCCCATGCCCTGCTGGTGCGGCTCAGGCAAGGTCTTCAAGCATGAGTGCGGCGGTGGCTTTCGCGCTGCCGACCACACCTGGAATGCCGGCACCGGGATGCGTACCTGCCCCCACAAAATAGAGATTGGGGATCACATCATCGCGGTTATGCGCGCGGAAATAGGCGCTTTGCCAGAGAACCGGCTCCAAGCTGAAGGCGCTACCCAAATGGGCATTCAAATCCCGACCGAAATCGGTTGGCGCATAATGGAAGCTGGTGACCAGACGATCCTTCAAATCGGGGATGAGGCGCTTGGCAACTTCATCGAGAATGTGTTGCTTGAAAGCTTCCCCAAATTCCCCATCCCAATCGGCCTTCGCCTTGCCGAGATGGGCAACGGGCGCGAGCACATAGAAAGTGGAGTGACCTGCTGGCGCCATGGCGGGGTCGGTGGCGCTGGGGTGATGCAGATACAAAGAGAAATCCTCTGGCACGCGCCCATTTTTGTAAATGTCGTCCAGCAGCCCCTTATAGCGCGGGCCGAACAGGATCATGTGGTGCGGTATCTCTGGGAAACTACCCTTCAGTCCGAAATGCACCACAAAGAGCGAGGGGGACCACCGCTTTCTCTTGAGCGATTTCGCAGCCTTTTTCCCGCGCGGATGATTGGGCAGCAGATCGCGATAGGTGTGCATCAAATCGCCATTGGTGGCGACAGCGTCTGCCTGTTGATGCCAGCCGCTTTTGGTGCGCACGCCGGTTGCGCGCTTTCCATCGGTTTCGATTTCTGCAACCGGATCATTGAGGCGGAGTTTGCCGCCCAGCCGTTCAAACAGCGCTACCATACCCGCCACCAGCCGATTGGTGCCGCCGCGTGCGAACCAAACGCCGCCTCGCTTTTCAATCGTGTGGATGAGCGCATAGATGGAACTGGTCGTCATCGGATTGCCGCCGACAAGTAGGGTCTGGAACGACAGGGCCTGACGCAGCTTTTCATTCTTCACATAGGAAGAGGCGATGGAATAGACAGATCGCCATGCCTGATAACGGGCAAGGGCGGGTGCCGCTTTCAGCATCGACATGATCTTTAAAAAGGCGACGGAGCCAAGCTTTTGGTAGCCTTCGCGCTCCACGCCCTTTGAATATTCTTGGAACTTCTCATAGCCTTCAAGATCATCCGGGGCGATGCGGCGGATCTCCGCGCGCAGTGCCTCTTCGTCATTGGCATAATCATAAATTGTGCCGTCCGGCCAATGCAGCCGGTAAAAGGGGCGGACAGGCATCAGATCCACATCCTGAGAGATCGACTGGCCAGATAAGGCCCATAGATCTTCAAGGCAGGGCGGATCGGTGATGACGGTTGGCCCTGCATCAAAGATGAAGCCATCTTCATTCCAATGATAAGCGCGCCCGCCCGGCTTATCCCGCGCTTCGACGATCGTCGTTTGAATTCCGGCGGATTGCAGGCGAATGGCAAGGGCAAGCCCACCAAATCCAGCCCCGATGACGATTGCCGTTTTCAAAATTTATTCTCCAGGATTGCGCGGATCGCGCGGCCAATTGGCACAGGCGGCTTTCCAGCCAACACGCGCATTTTGTCCAGAAGCGTTGAATGCCCTGCATAGAAGCGTGCAATCAACCCCTCCGAAAGTCCGTAGAAGCGTTCAAGGACGCGGTATCGCGCCTGCGGTTCCGCCGCGCGAAACAGCATGGCATCCAGCATCCGATAAAATCCGCGACCCGCCCAGCTGCGGCGAGCATAGGCATGAAAATCGGCGGCGGTCAGATTTGGGTGTTTGGCAATGTGGCTGGCAAGGCGCACGGCATCGGGCAGGGAATAGCCGGTCACGGGCTGGCACAGCCCCGCCCTGAGGCCCGCTTTGGCAAGGCCCGTCCCCGTTGAGGCCCAATAATCTTCAAATGATCCCCCGATGATCACTGGAAGAACGCCCGTTTCTTCATCATTGGGGGTGGCTGCCGCCCAGCCCTTTGCTTCCGCATAGGCCCGGATGCGCGCGCGGATGGCCGGCACATCCAGATCGGGCGTGTCGCTGTAATAGGTATCTTCAATAAATACCGTGTCGGCGCTGAACGGCAGGCAATAGACAAATCGATAGCCATCGATCTGCTCCACCGCCGCATCCATCACAATGGGATGCGCAAGGCCATGCCCCCCGGGAACGGTGAAGGCCTGACCCACAAATTTCTGCCATCCGCAATTCAGGGTGGAC
>JBJTAW010000018.1:0-5275 GCA_046091025.1 Chakrabartia sp.
GCATAACCTTACGTTTACGTCAGGTTAGGCTCCACCTTTTTCCCGCGCGGCGCGCAGCTTTTCCCAATAGGCCAGCCGTTCTTGAATTTTCGATTCAAACCCGCGGGGGGAGGGGCGATAAAATTCCTGCCGTGTTATCTCATCCGGCCAATAATTATCGCCGCTAAATGCGCCGTCGCGATCATGATCATAGGCATAGCCTTGGCCATAGCCGATCTCTTTCATCAGCTTTGTTGGCGCGTTGAGGATATTGGCCGGCGGCATCAAAGACCCTGTGTCGCGGGCGGCCTTCCAGGACGCCTTTTGCGCGACATAGGCGGCGTTCGATTTGGGGGCGGTCGCCAGATAAAGGCAGGCCTGCACAATCGCCAATTCGCCTTCTGGGCTCCCTAGAAAATCATAGGCGTCTTTTGCGGCAAGGCATTGAACAAGCGCTTGCGGGTCGGCAAGGCCAATATCTTCGCTGGCAAAGCGCACAAGTCGTCGCAGAACGAACAGAGGCTCTTCGCCCGCGACGAGCATCCGGGCGAGATAATAGAGCGCCGCCTGCGGATCAGATCCGCGCAAGCTCTTATGGAGCGCGGAGATGAGGTTGTAGTGTCCTTCACGATCCTTGTCATAACCAGGCATCCGGCGGTGGAGCAGATCGGCAAGGGCCTTTGGGTCAAGCGGCTCTTCAACGGCGATTGTGGCAAGCGTCTCTGCCTGATTGAGCAGGAAGCGGCCATCGCCATCAGCAGAGGCGATGAGGGCAGAGCGCGCCTCTTCAGTCAGCGGAAGGCTTTTGCCGATCATCGCTTCAGCGCGCGCCAAAAGCGTGTCGAGGGCGGCTGCATCTAGCCGGTGGAGCTCCAGCACTTGCGCGCGGCTAAGAACAGCGGCGTTGAGTTCAAAGCTGGGGTTTTCGGTGGTGGCCCCCACAAGGGTGACAGTGCCATTTTCGACAAAGGGCAGAAAACTATCCTGCTGAGCGCGATTGAACCGGTGAATCTCGTCCACGAACAACAATGTTCCCTGACCTGTGCGTCCATGATGTTCGGCTTCGGCAAATGCCTTTTTTAGGTCGGCTACGCCCGAGAACACGGCGGATATGGGCGCAAAGCGCAGGTCTGCGGCATCTGCGAGCAAACGGGCAATTGTCGTTTTCCCCGTGCCGGGCGGCCCCCAAAGGATCATGGACGCCAGCTTGCCCGCTGCCAGCATACGGCCAATCGCCCCAGTCGGGCCAGTTAGATGGTCCTGCCCCACAATGTCGGCAATGCTGCCGGGACGCAATTGTTCGGCGAGCGGAGGAAGGGGAGGCTCTGCCCCAAATAGGTCAGACACGCTGTGATGCACCCTGTGCGTCAGCCAGACGGAGATATTGATCAAGAACCGCTTGGTTAACGGCATCCCAATTATAGGCCCGGCTGGCCAATTCTCCCGCCGCACCTGCGCCTTTGCGCAAAGCCTCATCTTCACAATAGCTTTGAAGCGCGTCGGCAAATCCTGAAATAGCACCTGGTGCAACAAGGCTGCCTGTCACCCCATCGGCGACCAAATTCTGGCTGCCCGTCGCGCGAGCCGCGATGACGGGGATAGCGCAGGCCATGGTTTCGAGCGTCACATTGCCAAAAGCCTCGGTGATAGACGGGTTAAAGAGCATATCCATAGAGGCGACAGCCCGGCCCAAATCTTGTCCCGATTGAAAACCGACGAAAACGCCATTGCCTAGGCGCTTTTCAAACCAGTCCCGCGCCGGTCCTTCTCCAATAACAAGCACCTTATGACGGACATTGCGGGCACGGAGTTGGTCGATCGCTTCGCAAAAAACGTCCAGCCCCTTTTCCATCACGAGGCGGCCAAGAAAACCGATAACGGGTTCGTCATCGGCAATGCCGTGTGCACGGCGCCAGTTCAGATCCCGCTGTCCGGGGTTGAAGATACTGGCGTCGATCCCGCGCGTCCAAATGCCAATGTTATAGCTCAAGCGCTGCTCTCGCATGACCTGAGCCATGGACTCTGACGGCGCAACGACAGCATCGCAACGGCGGTAAAAGCGACGCATGAGTGCCACAACCAAAGGTTCGAGAAAGGCGAGGCCATAATAGCGCAAATAGGTCTCAAACCGGGTGTGCATGGAAGCAAGCACCGGGATTCTGCGGGCTCTGGCCCAGCTAATGGCGCGATGGCCCAATAAATCGGGGGCCGCCACATGGACGATATTTGGACGAAACCGCGCCAAATCGCGGCGGGCCGCGCGCGTCAGCCCGCGCGCCATGCGATATTCGCTCCGGCCAAACGGCACGGGAAGGGAGGCGACGCTTACCAAATCCCCGGTTGGCTCAAAATCTGGCGTGTCTGTTGTCGGCGAATAAATGCGCACCTGAACGCCGCACTTCAGCAAATAGCCGACCAGGTGGTTCAACGCCTGATTCGCGCCATCGCGAACATAATTATAATTGCCGCTGAAGATCGCAACACGAAGCAAGGAGGGGTCCATGAGTTGCCCGATAGCGCAAAGCTTAGGTGAACGAAAGTTCCGCCCAGACGGGAAGATGATCGGACGCACGCCGGGCCTTTAGGCTTTGCTGCGTGCCCGCCGATAAAATCTTTATATCATGGCTTACGAAGATGCGATCAAGCCGAACTATCGGCCGCTGGCTATGAAAGCTTGGGCCCGTATGGGCGTCATGATGGCCGCCAATAAACTCCCCCAACACCCGCCTTGTTGCGACCATTCGTTCAAATCACCCATGAGGATGGACGGCATATCGGGTGCGCGGTCGTTGATCTGAGCCAGCACGGATCGAATTTGCTGACGCCTCCGAAAGCCGGACAGGTCGAGATGCATGCCGACAATGCGTACATCCTGCCCCTTGGCCCGGATATCGGCAACAACAGCGCCTCTCGGTTCAAGAGCAGGCAAGTGCAGAATATCATGGGCTAATGCAGTGATGCCGCGACGGACCAATATCGCATTGCCATGATGCCCGAGAGAGCCTGGCCGTGTTTCAAAGGGCGCAGGCTCATAGTCTGAATGTGCTGCGATCATATCCAGCGGTAATGCGGAGTGACGCTTGCCGAACCGGCGATCCGCTTCTTGAAGGGCGACAATGTCCGCGTCGATCTCATTGAGCACATCAAGAATGCGGTCAGGCCGCCTTAGGCGGTCGGTCCCCAGTCCCTAGCGGATGTTATAGCTTGCAACCTTCAGCACAGAGGTAAAGCTAGGCTCTCTCCGCTGAGTGGCCAAGCGGTGAATGGCGTTATATCATCCAAGCGCATCACAGTTTAGCCAAGCCAGTTGGATCCTGCCAAAAAACATGTGGCGCATCGCCTTGACAGCCCATCGGTGGTCGCTTAGACGCCGCCTCCTCACGCAAGAGAGCGGGTGTAGCTCAGTTGGTTAGAGCGCCGGCCTGTCACGCCGGAGGTCGCGGGTTCGAGCCCCGTCACTCGCGCCACTTTCCGTTGGAAAGTTGGCCTTGTTACCGGAAGGTTCCGGTCTCCATCCATTTAAGTACAGGTCGCAACGGCAAGATCCAGATTGTGCCTGCAATCAGGTAAAAAACTGTCTGGATCAGGATATGCCAATCGCCGACCACATCAGATAGGCTGGCAATTGCAACCGCCCAAATCGTGACATATGCCAGAATTCCAAGCATACCGACGGGCTTGCGCCAACTTGGGGTGTCCATCATCTTTCCTTCGCGCATCTGCTGGCTTCCGGGATGATCCATTCGGCTTCGGTCAGGATGGCGTCAAGCGGCATATCCCAAGGGTCAGCTGGGAGATTTTCAAACTCTTGGACCGACCAAGCCACACCAATGCGCAATGGCTCGCTCTGCTGAGCAAGGGCGCGATCATAATAGCCCGCGCCCTGTCCAAGCCGACTGCCCTGCCGGTCAAAGCCGAGCAAAGGGATCAAGACGATGTCGGGGACGACTTGATCCGCCGTAGAGAGGGGCTGAAGGAACCTGTCTGCAGCCATGTCGAGCGGTGCGGCGTCTGACCAGCTGCGAAACAACATGTCCTGCCCTTGCGCGCCAATCCAAGGTAAGGCCAGTGCCAAGCCACGGCCTTTTAAGTCCGTTAGAAGCTGCGAAATGTCTGCCTCGCTGGCCATGGCACAATAGCCAGCGATGCAGATTTGGGGGGAGAGCAGCCCAAAAAGCTCTGCCATGTGGGGGGCGTGCGTTGGAAATAGCGCAGAGCCACGATCCGCCACAAATTGCTTTCGTCGGGGGCGCGCCAGACGACGCAATTCTGTTTTTGTCATGGCCGTCATGGGTTGGCGGACCCGCCATGGCCGTTTGCCGGAATATCCTCTGACGCCAAGTACGTCAGGTGGGGACCATATACCACAGGCCAGGGCCTGAGCAGGGACAGCCTCCATGGATGTTGAATCGCCTCAGGGATGTTCTCATCAGCGCGCACCGGGCAGTATCCGCCGCACTTCATATAGGGGGTTTAGCCCCGTTGCTCAAGGCGCGTGGCGAGGGATTCCAGTCGCGTGGCAATATCTTCCATCAAGGCCACGCTTTGCGCGTCATTGGCGGAGGGTGGATTGCCTTGCTGCGGCGCGGCCGTCGGAGCGCCGCCCTTGCGTCGCGCCTCATCCAGCTCATCCGCCAGAAAAAGCGATGCGAACAGCAACTGACGCACTTCATTGACGCCGCCAACTGCTTTCTTGGCTTGCTGCGCTTTGCCGTCGACCAAAGTTGCGATGTTGACGAGATGGGTCTCTTCGCCATCGCGACAGGCAACGGAATAGGAATTCCCACCAATGATGAGATCTACCTTCGCCATTAGCTTCGTACCCCCGCAGATGCGCGCGCCAGAACGGCATCAAGCGCAGATAAGGCAATTGTCGCCTCTTCCTTCAATTTGGCGTGACGCTCTTGGAGATTGGCGAGTTCGGCAAAGCTGGTGCCATCGGATTCGGCAAGGGGTAGCGGCTGGTCTGCGACCTGTTCAATTCGGTCGAGCGCAGCGGCAATTCGGCCCAAGGCGATGTTAAGACGTTGATTAGACATGCCGCATGATTACCACGCCCGTAAAGCGCCGCAAGCAAAATGCCTTAGCCTTGGTTGACCATCGCATTGGGGAACGACAATAGACCCACAGCGTCGCGCCTGCGAGTCGTTCTGTCAGGCCCTCATAAAAGGACTATCATGACTGTTGAAACACAGCAGCTCGCCAACGCAATCCGGGCTTTGTCAATGGATGCGGTTCAAGCGGCGAATTCCGGCCACCCCGGCATGCCAATGGGGATGGCCGATGTCGCAACAGT
>JBJTAW010000019.1:0-3279 GCA_046091025.1 Chakrabartia sp.
GTGTTGCGTTCCACCGACATGATATCTTCATGACGCAACACGGCCCAAAAGGGGCGATAGGGGGATTGATCAACCCAGAAGATGTCACCTTGGGAACGGAGCGCGGCAAAGTTGTCAGCCACCGCCTGATCATCCAGATAAGCGGCGGGGGAAAAGGCGTCGATAGATGTGGTCGGACGGGTCATAAGGTCGTCTTTCAATTGGAAATGCGTTCAACCGGCGGCAGCGCATAGCGGTCATCCAGCGCTTCGGGTTTGGGGAGATACATTCGGGTGACGAGGTGATATCCGCCGGCAGGGGTCGGCAGCCAATTGGATGCCCCCTCTTTGGGCGGCGTGGCGGAAAGAGTGATCGTCAACGACCCATCCTTGCCGTATTTCGCGCCCTTGGTGCGGTCGCCAAATTGATAGCGGCCAATCTTATTCGGCACGAGCCTCGCCGTTGGCAAATCATATGCAGTGATCGACCAAAAAGCCCCGACGGGCGGCAGCTTTCCGGCTTCAAATCGCATGCGATATTGACGCTTCCCGTCAAGCATCTCGCCTTTATTGTCCATCACGGCGGCGGGATAAATCGACTCTTCTTCGGCATTCACATAGCCGCCGCGGGCGGCCTCTGCGCGCAGGACATAGTCATGTCCCGGCTTGTCCATGCGGTTGTTGCGCATCCACCCGTTCGCGACGCTGGTGGGTTTGAAGCCTTGTTTCGCCAGCACCTCATTGCCGATGCGGACAGCGCAGCCGAGGCCAAGCGCCTGCGCCGGAGGCAGTTTGTCTGCTGCAAATTGCGCCTTTGGTCCAAAACCGGCTTTGCCGAAGGTGGCCATTAAAGCCGCCTCATCGGCTAGGGGTGGGAGCACCCGCAGCGCGTCGTTGAGCAGGGCGAAATACTCAAGGCTGGTGTAAGGGTTCATCGGCGCGGCGGCCGTCACGGCGGCCGCGACAGGCCCGCGCATCTGGAATGTTTTTGCGATCGACAAGACACGCTTTTCGTCGGCCTTGCCGTCGGCCAGCAAGCGGCCCAGCATCCAGGCGGTGTCTGTCGGCAGGCGGAACACCTCATAGCCCGCCGGAACATCGCCATCCGATGGGCCAACCAGCGCATATTTGCTTGCCCGTCCGCCATTTGTGCGGGTGCCAAGGTGATGTGGCTTGGCATAGAGATCCATGAAGGCGAGCGTGTAATAGCGCGTCCCCATTTCCGGCACGTCGAGCAGCACCGGCCCTTTTGACATGTCGACCCAAGCGTTGATGTAGAGCGTGTCGGCATTGGGCGCGCGCAACTGCCCTTGTGTTTCGGGTGTCAGGATATGGGGGTAGGCGACGATGCTGTTGACGGGCGCTACAACTGGCTGGTCCGCGCTGACCCGATGCGTCTCATTATGCTTTTGCTTGAGCATGTCGACAATCGGGTAACCGTAGATGAAGCCCTGAAGGCCCGCGCTAAATGCCAGTGCGGATGCCGGGTTCGTCGCCAACGTTTCACACTCTGTCGCAGCAGGCAGCGCCGCAGTCGCTAGGAATAGGGGGGTTAACACATTTTATCCTCTCTCTGCGCAGTTGTGTGGCTTTTTGGTTACGCTTTCAATGCATTTTTTATTGTCTGGCGTTGATACACGTAGCATGCTGCCATAAGTGAATACGCACACGTCAATCCTTTGAGAATGTGCACCTGATAGGGAAGTCGATATGAAAGTTCTTCGTCTAGCAACTCTACTCGTCAGCACCGCAATGACCATGCCGGCCATCGCGCAGGATACCGTTTCGCAAGATAATGGCGGTATTGGCGATATCGTCGTCACAGCCCAAAAACGCACGGAAAATGTGCAGGATGTGCCGCTCGCCATTTCGGCTGTTAGCAGTGAATATTTGGAATCGCGGGACATTAGCTCGATTGACCGGCTTGGCTCGATCGTACCGAACGTGAAGATTGAGCGCGCGCCGTCCAACAAGACTATCTCGCAAATTGCGATACGTGGCTCGGTGACGATCAACCCTGCCGTCACGTGGGAGCCGGCGGTGGGCCTCTACCTTGACGGCGTCTACATCGCCAAGGCGCAGGGCTCGATCTTTGACGTGGCCGATCTGGAACGTGTCGAAGTGCTGCGCGGGCCGCAAGGCACGCTCTATGGCCGCAACGCACTGGCCGGTGCTGTCAACCTTGTTACCAAAAAGCCCACGGGTGAGGCTGGCGGCTCTGCTGAGATTAGTTACGGAAATTACGATTATTGGAAGGGCAAGGCGGTCTTGAACCTGCCCGCCATGGGCGCGCTGTCCATGAAGGTCTCTGGCCAGATTCAAAAGCGCGACGGCTTTGTGAAGGTTGGGCCAAATCCCTTCTCGCAGGCCTTCCTCGCGCGGCCAAACTCGGTCAATGATCTGGGCAATCTGGATGGCAAGTCGGGGATGATCCAGCTGCGGCTTAAGCCCGAGGGCAATTTCACGGCTGACTATCAGTTTGATTACAGCCGCTACAACCAGCGGACCGATTTCTCGCAGCTGGTCGGTGTGTTGCCGAACAATCTCTTCACGGATCCGGCGATCCTTGCGGCCATCGCGCCGCTGGGTCTCTACGCCAATCCGAACCGGCAGAGCACCGCGAGTGTTGATGCCGATCCACTTTATGAAAAGACGCGCACCTATGGCCACAGCTTGACGCTTGCGCTCGACATGGGGGCTTCGACGCTCAAGTCGATCAGCTCCTACCGCAATTTGCGTTGGCAGGATGCAGCAGACCTTGACGGTTCCCCGCTGGATGTCGCCAACACGCAGCGCGATACGAGCTTCCATGCGTACAGCCAGGAAGTCCAGCTGACGGGCGTCGCGCTTGATGACCGCCTGAATTATGTTGTTGGGGCCTTTTACTATAAGGAAAAGGCAGAAACGCTGGGGCCGCAACGCTTCTTTGGCTTCCTCAATCAAGTTGGCGCACCGGGTGCGGCGGACCTCCAGTCGGACTATGGTTCGCATACGCGGGCTTGGGCGCTCTATGCGCAGCTCGATTACCGGTTGACCGACGCGTTGAAGATGACACTCGGCGCACGCTACACCAATGAGGTGAAGGACATTCGCCGCAAATTTGCAGTCGGCACGCCGCGCGCCACACTGTTCGACGTGCCCTATGGCGGAGTGCCGGATGCGAAGTTCAACAATTTCAGTCCGACAGCCACGCTCAGCTATGAAGCCAGCGACACCGTCAACGTTTATGCCCGCTGGGCGCGCGGCTATAAGTCAGGTGGTTTCAACGGGGAAACAGATGTGGCCGGTCTGATCGGCCAGC
>JBJTAW010000020.1:0-9126 GCA_046091025.1 Chakrabartia sp.
GGCCGCCTTGTCCGCAGCGGGACGCACCTTGAGCGACAGCGCGGCGGCTTTGGCTGTCTCGGTGGTCCGGGCGAAACCCAGATTGAGGCGGATCGGCGGCTCATTCGCGACCGAATGGCAAAACTACGTCGGGAACTGGAACAGGTTCGCCGAACACGTGGCCTGCATCGGGATCGCCGCAAGAAAGCGCCTTGGCCTGTTATTGCCCTGGTCGGATATACCAATGCTGGCAAGTCGACATTGTTCAACCGGATGACCGGCGCCACAGTGATGGCCGAAGACCTTTTATTTGCCACGCTCGACCCAACGATGCGGCAAATCAGCATGCCGGGTGTCGATAAGGCGATTTTGTCTGATACGGTCGGCTTTGTGTCCGACTTGCCGACACAGCTTGTTGCGGCATTTCGCTCAACTCTGGAAGAAGTAAATGCGGCGGATCTGGTTCTTCATGTCCGTGATATTTCTCACTCTGATACGGATGCGCAGCGCGACGATGTAGAGCAGGTGCTCACCGATATTGGCGCAGGCGGCATTGATGCCGCACCGATGATTGAGGTTTGGAACAAGATCGACCGGCTAACAGAGGAAGAACGCGCAGTTTTGGCTCAGGAAGCGGCTCGGAAGGAAAATGTCGTTCTGGCCTCCGCTGTTACAGGGGAAGGCATTGACGCGCTCGTCGAAGCCTGTTTCGCACGCCTCACATCCGCCTATCGCATCCGTCAGATCATGCTTGATCCCAGTTCGGGAGCGGCCATTGCTTGGGTCCACGCCAATGGTCGGGTTGTTAAACAGAAGTCTAGGGCGGGAAAGCTGATCCTCTCTGTGCGGCTGTCAGATGAGGATTATGGGCGGTTTCAATCGCGCTTTGGCTGATTCATGCGCTTTGCATCACCCCAAAGGGATTCTTTCTGATCCAGTGATAAGGCCGAAAAGCCAGCGCCACCCATGGTTTCAATTTGGCGAAAGCGCTGCTCAAATTTGCGGTTTCCGCGCCTAAGAGCAGCTTCTGGATCAACGCCCAATTTGCGCGCCCAATTCACTACAGCAAAGAGCAGATCCCCCATTTCATCTTCCAGAGCATCTGCATCAGTTGCACCATCAATCTCTGCGATTTCTTCGATCACTCTAGCGCGCGCGCCCTCTGGGTCTGGCCAGTCAAAACCGGTGCGGGCGGCGCGCTTTTGTAGTTTTTCAGCCCGCAATAAGGCGGGCAGGCCAAATGCCACGCCGGCTAGCGCGCTGGGATCGCCCAGCGCCTGACGCTCCTCTTCCTTAATTCCCTCCCAATCCAGTGTCAGCGCATCGCCAAACACATGGGGGTGGCGGCGCTCCATCTTGTCTGAAATGGCATGCGCAACATCGTCAAAGCTGAAGTCACGGCTTTCCGCGGCCATTTGCGCATGAAAGACGACCTGAAGCAAAAGATCCCCCAACTCATCCTTGAGAGAAGCCAGATCTTGCCGCGCGATGGCGTCGGCGACCTCATAGGCTTCTTCAATTGTATAGGGCGCGATCGTCTCAAAATTCTGCTCTAAGTCCCAAGGGCATCCGGTCTCAGGGTCTCTCAGTCTGGCCATGATCTTGAGGAGCCTGTCGATCCCGGAGGCAGTGGATTGTGTCATATTATTTGGTCCTGTGGCGTGTGCTGGCAGGATGGGATCAGCACTTCCAAATTGGCCGCTTTAAGCAATACAATATGCGCTGTCTTAAGCGCTTGCCAAAGATTTGGCTCGTTTAGCAAGGCTGGGTCAATATGCTCAGGCCAATATTGGGCAACCACTTTGGCAAAGACGTCTAGTTTTGCCTCATCGACCAGAAAGCGAGGGTCCACTGTCGCGGGATCACAAACCATGCGCAGGCGCAGGCAGGCGGGGCCGCCGCCATTGGCCATGGACTGGCGAACATCGACGGGGATCAGACGGCGAATGGGGCCATTCCTGCCAATCATGTCCTGCAACCAGGCCCAGACTTGCGCATTATCCTGTGCTTCAGTCGGCAGGATGAGCGCCATGCCCCCTTCGGGAAGGGTCACAAGCTGGGCGTTAAACAGATAGGATTGGATCGCATCGGCGAGGCTTACGCGGTTGGCCGGCACCTCAATTATCTCGAGTTCGGGAAAGTGGGTGCGCAATTGTGCGTAAAAACTCTGCTGATCCTCAAAGGCCAGTTCATGCGCAAATAGCACATGTTCATTGGCCACCGCGACCACATCATTGTGAAAAGCACCGGCGGCAATTGCGGCCTCAGACTGCGCCACAAACAAGGGGTCTTTCAAGCCATGATGACGGGCGACCGCTTTTGACGCCTCCACATGCTGTCGTGCAGGGAAGGGGCCGCCTGCAACGCCATAGACAAATACCTCCACCCCCGGCGCGCCATGTTCGGTACACAGGCGCATATGGTTGGCCGCCCCCTCATCGCCAAAGGGGGCGGGGATTGGTCCGTGGATAGCGAAGCTTGGGTCGGCAAAGGCGATTTTGAGTTGGGCCAGTGTACCCTGCCATTCATGGCTGCGGTGCGGCATCGTCATCAGATTGGCGACGCTCACATGGCAGCGCCCATCCATCGTGTCGGGCGCTGGGGACACCGTCGCCGCATTTGCCGCCCACATGGAGGATGCTGATAGGGAATTGGCTAAGAGAAGAGCATCTGCGTCTTGAGCGGATGTGCCCATGCTGTGCAACCATGCGTGATTGGGGCGGGCCTGCGGCATGAAGACACCTTGCGCCAAGCCGAGTCTCAGATTAGCGCGCATTTTCTCAATCCCCTGCAGCGCTGCGGCGCGCGGGTAAGCGCGACCACCTGCGTTGCGCGCAGAGGCAAGATTGCCGAGGCTCAACCCCGCATAATTATGGCTTGGGCCAATCAGGCCATCAAAGTTAATCTCTCTCAGCATGTTAGGATCGCATCACATGCGTGACGAGATCACCTTCCCCAATTTGCAAGAGATGGGCGGTTTGCGGGTCGATGGCGATGCCCCCGTCACGCGGGTCTATCCAGCCAAAGCTCGCGCGGAACTCTGCCAGCCGCCCGTGCGCCAGCAGCCTTTTCTCTCCCTTGCCTTGAGCGCCGAGCGTCTCATCGAGCGCGACGATCCGGGATTCTGCGGCGTCTCGGATGCTGCGAATTTGGTCAGTACGGGCGGTCATTGTCGGGCCGCCATCGAAGATATCGATATAGTTTTCCCAAGCAAAACCTTCGAGCTCAAGCATGCGCATAGCGGCGCGACCCGTCGGGTGGGGAATGCCCACGACGGCACGGGCCGTTTCTGGCAACATGGCCGTGTATACCGGGTGTTTGGGCATGAGGTCTGCAATAAACTGATTGCCGTGCACGGCGTTGAATTCATCCGCTTGTTGAAAGTTCATGCCAAAAAACCGTCCGGCAACACCATCCCAAAACGGGGAGCCAGCCGCTTCATCGATGACACCCCGCAATTCTGCCAAGGTTTTGTCGGCGAACCGGGCGCGATGATTGCGGATGAACAGATATCGGCTGCGTGCAATCAACAATCCCAATCCTCCAGCGCGCGCGCTCTGGTGGAGATAAAGGGCACCAACTTCGGAGGAGCCTTCTAAATCGGTTGAAAGCGTCAACATTTCCGCCCGGAATGTCCGATCCAACTCGACGCTATGCTGTGTCAGCATGCCCAGACGATAGGAGTAAAAGGGCCATTTCTGGCCGACTTGAGAGAATATCTGGCAGGTTCCCCGAACCTCACCCGTTTGCGTATTCTCCAAGACGAATACGTAAAGATCGTCTCGCAAGGCATCATCGGTTCGACCAAAGGCCTCGGCTGCCCGCTCTAATTTTGTCGCCAAAGACTTCCGATCCGGCGGCAAATTTGTGAAGCCACCGCCTGTGCTCTTGGCCATTTCATACAGCGCTTGCAGGTCAGGCGCCTGTGCTGCGCGGACGATATAGCTCATAGACCATGCTCCGCTAGGCGGATGAGCGTTAGAGCTGAAAGCTGGGCGCGTTCCGCAAGACTGTCCACGATCAAAAACTCCTTGTCTGAATGTATGGCGCCGCCGCGCGGGCCCATTGTGTCGACCACAGGAATTCCGCAGGCGGCGATGTTATTGCCGTCACAGACCCCGCCCGTCGCGCGCCAGCCTATTGGCAGGCCCAGATCAGCGCCGCAATTCTTCACAAGGGTACAGAGCCTTTCCGCCTGCGCATCAACGGGCTTGGGCGGGCGGTTGAAGCCTCCGTGCAGATGGGCGTGCACGCCATGCTCTTTCTCCACCGCTTCTATCAGCGTGCGCAGGCCCTGCAGCGCCGTTGCCATGTCGTCCGGCGATGACGGACGTAGGTTTACGCGCAATATCGCAAGGTCTGGCACAATGTTATTGGGGCTGCCGCCGTCAATCCTCGCTGGGTTTACCTTCAGCCCGTCATGCCTCAATCCCGCCAGCCGCAAGGACAGGTCTGCCGCCGCCAGTACAGCGTTGCGCCCGTCTTCCGGATTTCGGCCTGCATGGGCGGCCGTGCCGTGGAGCGCTATGGAGAAATTCCCGCTGCCCGGCCGCGCACCGGCAAGTGTGCCGTCGGGCAAGGCGGGTTCATAGGTTAATGCGGCTGTTTTGCCTTTGGCGAGGGTCGCAATCAAACGTGCAGAGGCATGGCTGCCCGTTTCTTCGTCAGAGTTGATCAGAATGTCATAGCCAATGCGTGCGGCATGGTCATGCCGTTCCAGCGCGGTCAGCGCGGCATGGATCACCGCAATGCCGCCTTTCATATCCGCCGTGCCGGGGCCGTTGAGAATGCCTGGTTCAATCCAGTTGAGGGTCTGAAACGGGTGATCGGCCGCAAAAACCGTATCCATATGCCCCGTCAGCAGCACGCGGATAGGGGCATCTGGCCGCACGCGAACATGGAGATGCTGCCCACGCGTGATGGTCTGAATGTGGCCATTGACATCTACTGTATCAACATGGTCTGGATCAACGAGTTGGATGTCCCCCGGCAAGCTCGAAAAGGCCTCGGCAAGGCAGGCCCCGACCTGTTTTAGCCCGATAAGATTGGTCGTTCCGCTGTTTATAGCCGCCCAAGTTTCAACTTGAGCGAGCATGAAGGCGGGATCGATCTGCGTGATCGCGTCCCGCTCCTGTTGCGTCATCAGGGTCATGTCCCCTTATAGCGGGCCGACTGCGCTTAGGCGAGGGGGGAGCCTTGCACGCAGAGGTTAAATTCATCATAGGTGCTTGGCCCTTTTCCTCCCCTAGGATAGACCATAGGTAACTTATCCAAAAAGGGCATGTCATGACCACATATACAGAGCGCGCTGGCCTTAAGGTAGCGGATGTTCTGGCCGAGTTTGTTGAAACCCGCGCGCTCGCGGGAACCGGCATAGCAGCGTCCAGCCTCTGGGCGGGTTTGGCAGATATTCTCAATCGTTTTGGACCGCGCAATCGCGCCTTATTGGCCAAGAGGGAGGAGCTTCAGGCAAAATTAGGTGCCTGGCATCGCGCCAACCCCGGACCAATTCAGGACATGGCGGCTTATCAAACCTTTCTGAACGATATTGGGTATCTCGTGCCCGAGCCTGCCCCGTTTGAGATCACAACGGGCAATGTAGATGATGAGATTGCCGTCATGGCGGGGCCGCAGTTGGTTGTTCCCTCGCTTAATGACCGATTTGTTCTCAATGCCGCCAATGCGCGCTGGGGCAGCCTCTATGATGCCTTTTATGGCACGGATGCACTCGATGCGCCGCCTGCTCGGCCCGGTGGTTATGATCCGGTGCGCGGGGCCGCTGTTGTGCGTGCGGCCAAGGCCTTTTTGGATGAGGCGGTCCCGCTTAAAAGCGGATCTTGGGCTGATTGGATCGGGGGTGGCCTGTCGTTGGCCGTTGCTGATGTCGCTATTACTCGCCGTGGCAACGATATTCTGTTGCGGCACAATGGCTTGGCGATTGAGATTCTGATTGATGCTGAGCATCCAATTGGGCGCGATGATCCGGCAGGGATCAAGGATGTTGTTCTGGAATCCGCGCTGACGGCGATCATCGATTTGGAAGATTCGGTGGCGGCCGTGGATGCCGAGGATAAGGTTGCGGCGTATTCCAACTGGCTTGGCCTGATGCGCGGTGATCTTGTGGCGACGTTTGACAAGGGCGGCCGCAGCGTCACCCGCACGTTGGAGGCGGATCGCGATTGGGGCGAGGATGTGCTTCACGGGCGCAGCCTATTGTTTGTGCGCAATGTCGGGCATTTGATGACCAATCCGGCCATAATTTTGCCAGACGGGGGTGAGACTCCAGAGGGCATTTTGGACGCACTCTTCACGTCCCTGTGCGCGATGCATGATCTGTTGCAACTCGGCCAGACGCGCAACAGCCGCACAGGCAGTATCTACATCGTAAAACCAAAGCAGCATGGGCCGGAAGAATGCGCCTTTACCAATGACTTGTTTGACGCGGTTGAGGATGTGTTGGGCCTTGATCGGTATACGATCAAAGTTGGCGTGATGGATGAAGAGCGACGGACATCGGCCAATCTCGCTGCGTGCATATATGCTGTGCGGAACCGGATTGTGTTCATCAACACAGGCTTTCTCGACCGAACAGGCGATGAAATGCACACGGCGATGCAGGCTGGCCCGATGATCCGCAAAGCGGCCATGAAATCGAGCGACTGGATTCAGGCCTATGAGGCGCGCAATGTGCAGATTGGCCTCGCCTGCGGCCTGTCGGGCAAAGCACAAATCGGCAAGGGCATGTGGGCCGCGCCTGACATGATGCGCGATATGATGGTGCAGAAGATCGGCCATCCACAATCTGGCGCAAATACGGCCTGGGTTCCGTCCCCAACGGCTGCGACCTTGCACGCGACCCATTACCACAAGGTGGATGTGTTTGCCCGGCAAGCTGAATTAAAGGGCCAACCAACGCCGGGCCTTGACCGCTTGCTGACCATTCCCGTTGCACCCACTGGCCATAATTGGTCGGATGAAGAGGTGCGCGAAGAGTTGGAAAATAATGCGCAGGGCATTTTGGGCTATGTCGTGCGCTGGATTGATCAGGGAATTGGGTGTTCCAAAGTTCCCGACATTAACGATGTTGGCCTGATGGAAGATCGCGCCACATTGCGGATTTCGTCGCAGCATATCGCCAATTGGTTGCTCCACGGCGTCTGCACGACAAATCAGGTCGACGCGGCATTGGTTAAGATGGCGGCGAAGGTCGATGCCCAAAATGTGGACGATACCCTGTATGAGGTTCTGTCCGCAAACAGCATTGCCTTTAAGGCCGCTCGTGCACTGGTCTTTGAAGGTGTTGTTCAGCCGAGTGGCTATACTGAGCCTCTTTTGCATCGCTTTCGGCAAGAGAAAAAATCGCATTAACAACTAGATAGATAGATTTTCTGATGACCTATATCATGTGGGGTTCAGCTCATTCCCTTTATTCTGGGAAACTTCGCTCTTACTTGATCAAGAAAGGCGTGCCCTATCAAGAGCGCAACCCATCTGACCCTGAAATCGCGACGCGGGTGCTGCCCGCAGTTGGGCATATGGTCATTCCTATTCTCGAAACGCCATCGGGAGAGATCTTGCAGGATAGTGGCGACATTATTGACCATTTAGAGGCCCGTTATGCCTTGCCCAGCCTAGATCCCGATACGCCCGTCCAAAAGGTGATTTCGGCATTGTTTGATGGCGTGGGATCCGAATATCTCCTGCCGCTCGCCATGCACTATCGCTGGTCCTATCGTGCTGAGCAGGACGTATTTCTGCAAGCCGAATTTGGTCGGGCGATGGTCGCGGGTCAAAGCCGTGACGCACGACGGGAGAGGGCGAAAGCCGTCATGGAGGTTTTTGCCGCATTCCTGCCCAATCTGGGCGTGTTTCCTGAAACCGCAAAAGCCCTTGAGACGCCTTACATGGACTGGCTGGATGGACTGGATGCCCATTTCCAATCTCACCCTTACTTGCTCGGCGGTCGCCCCTGTCGGGGGGATTTTGGGATGATGGCATCGCTCTATGCCCATTTGGGCCGGGATCCGGTGCCCGCCGATTTGATGAAGGAAAAGGCCCCCAAGTTTTCTCGGTGGACAGAGCGTATGAATTTGGCGGTCATCCCGGATGGCGAATATCCCGGCTATGGCGAGGATTATGCGCCCGATGACAGCATTCCCGAGACTTTGGAGCCTGTCCTAAGTCTCGTCTTCCGGGACTGGACGCCAGGGCTTTCTGCGGATGTCGATTGCTTTAACCAATGGGCGGGTGATCGGAGCGCGGGCGATATTGTGTCGATTGATGGGACGCGACGCGTGCATCCCGGTGTCGGATCGGTCAGCTATCCCTTCCATGGGGTTGAGATGAAGCGAGGCAGCGCACCGCATGCAGTCTGGATGTTTGCGCGCACCCAAGATCTGGCACATGCCATGCCGGATGCGGCGCAGGCCAGCTTTGCCGCGCTGCTTGCACGAACCGGCGGAACAGAGATGTTCAATCTCTCCATCGGGGCGCGCATGGCGCGCCGAGACAATGTTCTTGTCCTGGCATGAGTGCAGGGCTGCACATTGGGGGCGTTGCTCCCTTTACGCCGCAGATAAGTTTGGGCATCCGCACCATCTATGCTGACTGTTGCTGCTCTTTACTGCTTCTCACCATTTGATGATCCCGCGGCGCTACAAGAGCCGCTCAAAAGCCTATGTCTTGAACAGGATGTGCGCGGCACCATCCTTCTTGCCCGGGAAGGGATTAATGGCACAATCGCCGGCTCAGAGACAGGTATATCGCATGTGGTCTCTGCCATTCGGGACTTGCCGGGCTGTGCGGGGCTTGATGTCAAATATAGCAAGGCTGCGACGCTTCCGTTTCAACGCACCAAAGTCCGCTTGAAAAAGGAAATTGTGACGCTGGGCGTGCCGGGCGTTGATCCTGCGCGGCAGGTTGGGGCTTATGTCCAGCCAGAGGATTGGAATGATCTGATCTCTGACCCAAACACAATCATTATCGATACGCGCAATGATTATGAAGTGGCGATTGGGACGTTCCGGGGGGCGTTAAACCCGCAGACCAAAAGCTTTGGGGAGTTTCCCAACTGGTTTCGTCAGCATAGGGACTCCTTCGGCCCGAAACCGCGCGTCGCCATGTTCTGCACGGGCGGCATAAGGTGTG
>JBJTAW010000021.1:0-2809 GCA_046091025.1 Chakrabartia sp.
GACGCCTGTGGACTTGCCCCTATTTCACCGGACAGTCAGGCGGTTGTGTTTTGACCTGACCCCTTAACAATGCGCTTACCTGCTGTAAGACAAGCAGGTAACAGCGGAAGCGGTATAGGCCATGGAGATCAAGGTATAGCACGAGCGTGTATTTCAATGAGTGATGACATGTGAAGCGCACCAACATTTTTAACCTAATCTGCTTGTAAATTTAAATAGTAAGCTATCCTGCTTTCAGTTGAGTTCGAATTTTTATATCCGTGAACTCAGCCCTCGCTAGGCGAGGCTTGTGGTTTGGCATGGCATGGGATTGCGCTGCGTAAAACACCGGCGAAGCATGGGGTTTCACCGCAACGCGATCCTCCGGCCGCAACACCCCAAAATACAGCGCCGTCATGATCGAAACCATTGAGGCCGATGAGGCCTGGTGCCCGCCCACTTTCAAACCATCAGTCTTTTCTCTCAGGTGATTTGCGTTGTGAATAGTCCAGCACGAAAGCCAGAGCAGCTTGCGCTCAATAGCCTTAAGGATTTGGAGTCCGTTCGTAGTGAGAGTTTTGGCAGTTTTCACTTTCTCATGTAAGGTTGCGACAAGCTGCAATCGAGGATGTCATGAACCTCTCCGACGACCTGATCGCGACTCTTCAGACTATCGATACGCCAACTGTCTGCAATGCGCTGGAACACATTGATCAGACCTTGCGCATAATCGGTTTCAACAGGGCGCCACTCTTGGCGCCCTTCCCTGATCACAAGCCGGTCGTAGGATTTGCCAGAACGGCTATCATCTGCTGCAGCAGTCCCAATCCCGTTGGAAGCAGAGCACAAAAGCAGTTGCGGCTTGGGTACTATGACCATATCGAAAGCGGCCCACGTCCCTCGATTGCGGTTATCGAAGATAGAGATGAACGGGAGCCAGGCATTGGTGCGTTCTGGGGCGAAGTGCAGACCAATGTACACCAGGCTCTTGGCTGCGTCGGCATCATCACCAACGGGTCGGTGCGTGACATTCCGCAGATGGCACCCGGGTTTTTCGTGCTGGCAGGGTCTGTGATGCCATCGCATGTTCATGCCGACATTACAGACTTCAACTGTCCGGTCACCGTTCATGGAATGCAAGTGAGACCGGGCGATCTGATCCATGCCGACCGTCATGGGGCGGTGGTCATTCCGCTCTCGTCAGCCGCAGCCATACCAGCCGCTGCAGATCTGCTCGCGCGCAAGGAAAAAGTAATCCTTGATGCCTGCAGAGCACCGGAGTTCTCGACGGCCGCAATCCGCAAAGCCTTCGAGGAAATGGACGATATTCACTAGAGGGCTTTGTAGCCTCACCCGCTGCGGAGATCCCGCAACGCATCGCTCAATGCAGTCTGAAAAATCCCGATGTCGGTGCCGTAGCAGAGACAGCGAAATCCCTTGGCCCGCCAAACGCGCGCCATGGCCACCGTGGTGGCAAGGAACCCGGGCGACTTGCCGTGCGTCCGGCAGGCATCGAGCAGCTTGCTGACAGCGTCGTGAAACTCCGGCCTGTCGAATTCTCCGTTGATGCCCATGGTAATGGTCAGGTCGTAATGGCCGAGCCAGCCGACATCGATGCCGGGTACTGAAAGTATGGCGTCGACATTAGCGATCCCGGTTAGCGTTTCGATAAGCGCGATGACGAGGGTCCTCTCATTCTCGGCCTTCATCAGATTGGTGATATCCCCTCCGCGAAAGTCGTCATGGGCAACGCCAAAACCCAGTCCACGGAAACCTTCGGGGCGGTAACGACACCAGCGCGCCAGGTCTTCCGCCTGCTGACGGGTTTCGATCATAGGCACCATGATGCCCATGGCTCCTGCATCGAGAGCCGGCGCGATCAAGTGATAGGCCAGCCCCTGTACGCGGACGAAGGGGACAATGCCAGCTCCTTTAGCAAAGGCAATCTGTGCCTAGAGCGTCTCAATGCTGATTGCGCCATGCTCACCATCGAAGATCACAAACTCGGCGCCCGCGTTGGCAGCGATCTGCGTGAAGCCGGGGGTGAAGAACTCGGCAGTCATGATACCGTAGGCAGTGCCACCCTGGCGCAAAGCTTGGCTGACAGGATTGGAACGCATGGCATTCATAATGCGGGAACCTCGACGCCAAATGCCTGAGCTGATGACACGATGCCCCTCCAAGTCTCGTCATCGATTGGCAGGCCCATAGCTTGCCGCTCACGCAGTGTTTGGTTCTCAATCTCGCCAGGAAGCAAGATAGCCCCTCTGGGAACGATCGGCGGAGACGCCTTCGTCCAACTGATCAGCTGGGTGACATCCTGGGCGAATGCTTCCACACCGCCGAACGCTTCCGGATCGAAAGCCAACGACAACATATTGTTGATGAGCCGTCCTGCTGTGGGCGATTGCGGATTGCTTGCAAGACCACCCGAAAGTGAGCCCGCGAGTATTTCGCAGAAGAACGAGAGACCCGATCCCTTATGCCCCCCGAAGGGCAGTATGGCGCCGGGTGGCTGGGCATAGAAGGCTTCCGGATCATCAGTTGGCTGGCCCAAGCCATCGAGCACCATGCCCGGCGGAAGCTTTTCACCCTTGTTGCGTGCTACCTGGATCTTGCCTTCGGCGATCACCGAGGTGGCAATGTCAAGCACCAGCGGTTCGCCGCCAGCTACCGGAACGCCGGCGGCGATCGGATTTGCGGAAAGCCTTCTGTCGCTGCCACCATGCGGGGCCACAAGAATGCCGAAGCCTGACGTGTTGACGAAATGGACTGAAGCAAGGCCGCGTCTTGCCAGCATCTCCGGCCATGCACCGATGCGGCCCAGATG
>JBJTAW010000022.1:0-6863 GCA_046091025.1 Chakrabartia sp.
GCTCGACGGCGATCCGAGTGACGAGATCCTAGACGGGACGATTGGGCAGTTGCTGCGCATGACGAGCCCGATGCTTCCCATGCTGCGCGCTGCCGCTCCGGGCTCTTGCGTCATCAATGTGACCTCCATCGAGGCGTATCGCGGCATTCCTTATTGCAGTGTCTATGCCGCGGCGAAGGCGGGGATTGCCGGCTTTACCAAGAGCCTCGCGCTGGAAGTCGCGCCAGAGGGCATCCGCGTGAATGATATCGCGCCGGAAACAACGGATACGCCGCAGGTGGCGCTTGACGTTATGATTCCACCCGAGAACCGCGCGAACATGGATAAATGGATTCCGCTAGGTCGCTTTGGCATGCCCGATGATTGTGCTGGGGCTGCGCTCTACCTCGCCAGTCCGCTGGCCGCTTGGGTGACGGGCCCTGCCATCCATGTTGACGGCGGGGCACTCGCCGCAGCGGGCTGGACACGGACACCGACGGGGGAATGGACCATTGTCCCGATGGTGACAGGCAATGGCCTGAACATACCGGGCCGTTGATTATGACCGCATCGGACCTCTTAGACCTGGCGACGCTGCGGCGCACTGCGGAACTCTATGCACAGGGGGCCGACCGTCGAGATAAGGCGGATTGGGAAGCGGTGTTGGCCGACGATTGTGTGATCGAAGGCCCTGGCTTCACCATAGAAGGCCGGGCGGCCAATCTTGGGTCTATTGATGCGCTGGGCCAGATGTTCCGGGCAACGGTCCACCGGGTCCATAATCAGGTGGCGACAGTGACAGGCGATGAGGCAACCGGGGAAACCTATTGCACCGCAGACCATTTGCTCAACGATACGGACAGCGTGCTCGTCTGGACGATCCGTTATCTCGACCGCTGGCGGCGGGAAGAGGGCCAATGGCGTTTTACGCACCGCAAACTGATTGTTGAATGGGAAGAGGTTCGCGCCGTGACGGTGAAAGACGTCGGAGCCGCAGAAGAAGGTAACATGTTATGAAGATACTCGTCGTCGGCGGGACTGGTGCACTTGGCGGCCATTGCGCCATTCATTTGGCCTCTAAGGGCCATGATGTCTCAGTCGGTGGACGTCACCTCGCCAACTCTGCAACGCCCATGTCCGCCATGCCTTTCGTCCAAGGCGATTATGTTGCAGGCGATTACACGCCGGAAAAACTAACAGGGTTTGACTGGGTGGTGTTTGCCGCTGGCAATGACCCGCGACACGTGCCGCAGGGCGCAGACTTCGCAGAATTCCTGATCAAGGCGAATCATGAAGCCGTGCCATCATTCTTCGCGGCCTGCCGGGAAGCGGGCGTGAAGCGCGCCATTCAACTTGGCAGCTATTATCATCAGGCCGCGCCAGAGCTGCTGGAAGGCAATGGTTATATCCGGTCTCGCAAGGCGGCGTGCGATGGCGCGCGAGCACAGGCCGCGCCGGGATTTGATGTCATCAGCGTCAATGCCCCCTTCATGGTCGGCAGCGTGCCCGGTCTGCCGAGCATGATTTTTGATCCTTATGTCCAATGGGCGCAGGGTAAGATTCCTATCCCGCATTTCGGCCCTGCAGGTGGCACCAACTTCATGTCGTTCCTATCGCTCTCCGAGGCCATTGAGGGCGCGCTGGAGCGAGGGGAAAGCGGCAAGGCTTATCTGGTTGGGGATGAGAATTTGACCTTCAGCCAGTATTTTCAGCTGTTCTTTGATGCCGTTGGCGCCGGTCTTACTGTGCTAGAACGGGATGCGGAAAATCCGCTGCTTCCCGATATTGCGATCCCGCAAGGCCGCGGCAACTGGGTTCGCGTGAACCCTGATCCCGCAGAAGTTTCGCTGCTCGGCTATCGGCGGCATGATGTTGCCAATGCTGTCGCAGATGTGGTTGCGCAGTTCCGCACATGAGCGTTGCTGTCATCACGGGTGCTGCCAGCGGGATTGGTGCGGGCCTTGCGCGGGAAGCCGCGCGCCGGGGTATGCAGGTCGTGCTCGCAGACCGGAATGCGGCGCAGCTTAAAGTGGTTGCCCAAGCGATCGGGGATGCCGCACGCGCCGTGCCGACCGATGTGACGGACCCAGCCGCGCTAGAGGCCTTAGCAGACGCCGCATATGCCGCACATGGGCAGGTCGATCTGCTGTTCAACAATGCCGGCGTCTTATCGACTGGTTTCAGCTGGGAGATGAGCGCTAAGACCTGGCAGAGGTCACTGGATGTGAATATCGGCGGCATCGTCAACGGCTTGCGCGCCTTTGTGCCCCGCTTGCTCGCGGCAGACCGGCCGGCGCGGATCATTAATACAGCGTCGGTCGGCGGGTTTCTGCCTGCACCGCTGATGGCGCCCTATTCAGCGACCAAATTTGCCGCCGTTGCCGTCACGGAATCGCTCGCGGGTGAATTGGCCATGCTGAATAGCAAGGTTCAAGTGTCGCTGCTTGCGCCGGGGCCAGTGAAGTCAGATATTTTCCGCGAAACGCCAAGTGCCGCCTCTAAGGGCTTTCACGATGCGATGGTTGGTCTGCTTGAAAATAACGGGCTGACCCCCGATGAATTTGCGCCATTGGTGCTCGATGCGGTGGCGCGTGGCGACTATTGGATCATTCCACAACCCGAAGCACTGGACGATGGATTTGCGACGCGCAATGATCGCATCACATCGCGGCAGCCGCCAAAATTTTACCTAACAGGTGATGAGAGATGACACAGAATTGGGATAAAGAAGTCGACACGCTCGTCGTGGGGTCGGGTGCAGGTGGGCTGCTCTCTGCCCTCGTCGCGGCGGACAATCATGCCGATGTTCTCGTGATCGAAAAGGAAGCGCAATGGGGCGGCACGTCCGCCACTTCTGGCGCGGGCATCTGGATCCCCAATAGCGATCAAGCGCGGGCTGCCGGCTTTGAAGACAATGTGGACGAAGCGTTCAAATATGTCCGCGCATTGTCCAAAGAAAATGTGCCGGACGCGAATATCCGTGCCTTCGTGGAAAATGCAGCGCCGATGCTTCGCTGGGTCACGAACAACACCGAAATAGACTATCAGGCTTTTCCCTATCCCGATTATCACGCCGAAAATCCCGGCGGCAGTCCGACGGGGTATCGCACCCATATGCCCCTGCCAATTGATGGCAAGAAACTCGGCAGGGATGTGGAAACACTTCGCTTCGCGTCCCCTGCGGCAAGCCTGTTCGGGTATCTGAACTGGCACTTTGATGAGACCTATCTCATGCTGTTCCGCGCGCCCGGCTGGTGGTGGCATCTGACGAAGAGCTTGGCACGCTATTGGTTTGATTGGCCGTTCCGTTTCAAGTCGCGCAAGGACCGCCGCCTGACGCTGGGCAATGCCTTGCTCGGCGGGCTGCGTCTGGCAATCAATGAAAAGAAAGTTCCCATCTGGCTGGAAAGCCCGTTGCTGGACATCATCAGCGACAAGGGCAAGGTCACGGGCGCAGTCGTCCGCCATGAGGGCAAGAGCCTGCGTGTCCGCGTGAAGAAAGGCATTGTTCTGGCCGCGGGTGGTTTCGACAAGAACCAGATGATGCGCGATGAGAATACGCCGCTTTACCGCAATGCCAATTATTCGGGTGGAACTGGCGGCAATACTGGCGACAGCATCCGCGCGGGAACAGCGATTGGTGCCAATACGCTCAACATGCAGTCTGCATGGGCCGCCCCCGTTTTTTATGTGCCCGGCGAGGATCGCGGGCGGCTATGCACCATTGAGCGGGCCCTGCCGGGGTGCATGATGGTCAACCAAAAGGGGGAGCGCTATCTGAACGAGGCTGCATCCTACCATATTGTTGGCCAGCAAATGGCCCGTCGTGCGGCGGAACATGGGGATGCGAATCCGACTTGGTTCGTCTTTGACCATAAGTACCGGCACAATTATCCGGTCGGCCCGCTTTATCCGCTGATGCCCGATTGGATGCAGCGCGGCGAAGTCCGTGGCATCCTGAAGAAGGGCCGGACGGTTGAAGAACTCGCTGCCAATATGGGCGTGCCGGTAGATACACTGACCGCCACAATCGCCCGTTTCAACGAATATGCCGTAAAGGGCGAAGACCCCGATTTTCATCGCGGCGAAGCGGCCTATGACAAAATGTATGGCGACCCACGCGTCAGCCCGAACCCGTGTCTTGCACCCCTTGCCAAGGGGCCGTTTTACGCCATGCCGATCTATCCGGGTGATATTGGCACCAATGGCGGCTTGCTGACCGACGACAAGGCCCGCGTATTGGATGCCAAAGGCAAGCCGATCTCCGGGCTTTATGCTGTGGGGAACAATGCGGCATCGGCGATGGGGGAGAGCTATCCGGGGGCGGGCGTCACCATCGGTCCGGCAATGACCTTTGGATATATCGCCGCGCGCCACATGACAGGAGCAAATGACTGATGGGACGGTTTGACGGCAAAGCTGCCATTGTGACTGGCGCGGGGCGTGGCATTGGCCGCGCAATTGTGGAACGATTGACCGCTGATGGCGCCAATGTTGCTGCCCTCGATATGAATCTTGAGGAGGCTAAGGCCAGCGGTGCGGCACTTGCACTTCAGTGTAATGTTGCTGACTCTGCCTCGGTCGCAGCGGCAATCCGTGCCGCGCGGGCTGCATTTGGCCGGTTGGATATTGCCGTTAACAATGCTGGGATCGGGCAGGCGGCGAAGGATGGGTCCGAACAATTTTACGGTGCCATGGCCAAAAGGAATGCGGAACTTGCCGCAACGGGCCAGTCCGACGTGATTGTCGATCAACTCATCCATATGGAAGATCACGGCTGGGCCGCGGTGATGGCCGTCAACATCAATGGGCCGTTTTATGTGTCCCGTGAATTTGCCCGCGTATTGGCTGAAGATGGCAATGCCGGGGCCATTATCAACATCAGTTCAACCAGCGCGCAATCGGGCGAAGGTTCCCCACATTATGTGACGTCCAAGGCTGCGATCATAGGACTGACGCGGCAATTGGCGCGCGAACTCGCGCCCCGCAAAATCCGCGTCAACGCGGTCGCACCTGGGCCGACCAATACGCCCGTTATGGCGGGCATTCCCGATGAATGGATCAAGTCGATGGAGGCGAGTATACCGCTGGGTCGCATGGCGAACCCCAGCGAAATTGCCGCCGCCGTGGCCTACCTTGCCAGCGATGACGCCAGCTTCGTCAATGGCTCTGTGCTTGTCGCGAACGGGGCGAGTTATTACTTCTAAACTCTGCCCCTCAGTTTGCCCGCACCTTGACCTTGGGTGCAGCAGCGCCCCGGCGCATGGCATTTAGGAAACCCTCCAGCGGAGCAGGGTCCGCCACCGGGCCGTCATGGTCGCCCTCACGCGCCCAATAGTCCGCATAGCTCGGGAACAGCTTGTGGAAATTGCCTTCCGCCCAGTCCGTTCCGGGCCAGCGCATCTTGTTGGGGCCGACGGGCGGCTTGTTAAGGTCGGTCGCATACCAATAGAGCGGCAGGCGGCGGGCAAAGTGCCAGCGGCCGTCCTGACGGACATAGTCATCTACATACATCATCTGCATGATGACCCATTCATCCGCGCCGCCTTCAACAGGCGTTTCGTGCTCATTCTTGGAATAGACAACACCATGAGCGTGGTCTGCGTCATCAAACTCAATGACATGACCGCCAATATGGTGCGAGGTGCCCGTGAACGGAGAACGTAAGGTGCGGTCCATATAAGCGCGGAGGGCCGCGCGGCCGCTGGCGTCCTTGCCGACACGGACATCGACCGGGAAGAGCGAAACCATCGCATCCATATCCCGCATGTCGAGCGCGAGTGCATATTTTGCAGGCAATTGGCGAATCGCGTCGAGCGATTCCAGCCGGTCGATGCGGACTTCTAGGCTAGTCAAATCTCCATCTCCACGCGGATAGGCAGGTGTTTCAAACCGCCTGTATGGTTGGTCTTCACCCATTCGGGTGTTCCTGCAAGCTCTACGGATTTCACGCGCTTTGCAATTTCCCTGTACAGGGCTTCGATCTCCATTTCAGCAAGAATACGCCCAAGGCAATGGTGCGCGCCATAGCCAAAGCCCAGATGGCGGTTGGGGGTGCGATCCACACGGAATGCGTCCGGCGTGTCAAAAGCACGCTCATCGCGATTGGCGGAAAGATACATGAGCGCGACGGACTCGCCCGCCGCGATCTTCTGTCCAGCAAGCTCTGTATCAACAGCTGCGGTGCGGCAGAAATGCCGAACCGGCGTTGCCCAGCGGAACATCTCCTGCGCGGCCAAGGGCGTGAGGTCTGGATTGGCTCTAAGCTTCGCAAATTCAGCAGGATTACGGGCAAGCTGCAACATGCCAATGCCGACGCTGGAACTTGTCGTGTCATGTCCGGCTGCCGCCAGCAGCATGCCGTAAGACAGGGTGTCGATATCGCTGACCGGCTCTCCATCGATGGTCGCATTTGCGACAACGGACATCAGATCGTCGCGCGGCTCTTTGCGCCGTTCCTGCACAATGGTGTTGAGATAGCCGAAAAACTCCATGGCGGCTTCCAAGCCATAATCCCCGTCTTTGCGCTGCCGGTCCGGGTCCTGCGCACCGAAGAGCGACTGCGAAAGCCGCAGGACCAGCCCTGCATCGCTATCAGGCAGGCCAAGGATCGAGGTGATCATGATGAGCGGATAGGGAACTGCAATTTCTTCCACAAAGTCAAACGGGCCCTGTGCTGCCAGCACGGCCCGCGTGTCGACATATGCGACCGCGAGATCGGCCATGCGGTCCCTGAGCTTTTCCAGAAATTTGGAGTTGAACCAGCTCTGCGTCAGGTTGCGGTGATTGCGGTGATCCTTGCCATCCATGTCCAGCAAGGTGCGGACAGGCCCAGTGCGCACACCAAATTGCGCCATGGTCTCATCCTCGGCAGAGCTTGGCAT
>JBJTAW010000023.1:0-8858 GCA_046091025.1 Chakrabartia sp.
CTATCCGCACCGAGCAGAGTCTTGAAGACGCCCTCCAGCATATCTAGACGCCCATGTCGCTGTCCGTCCGTGGCTGCGTCGTCAACGGCCCCGGCGAAGCGCGGGAAACCGATATCGGCATCACCGGTGGCGGCAATGGCAAGCATATGGTCTATCTCTCTGGCGTGACCGACCATCATGTCGAAGATGCCAGCATGGTGGATCACATCGTCAAACTGGTCGAAGCCAAAGCCGCTGAGATTGAAGCGGGCACATCCGTCAGCATGGATAGCCTCCACGGAAAAGCCGCGTGACGATCCGCCTGCGCGTCGCGACGCGTGACGATATTGCCCTCATCGCCCATTTCATCCGCGCGCTGGCCGACTATGAAAAGCTGTTGGATGAGGTGCGGCTGGATGAAGGCGTGCTCGCGGAAAAGCTGTTCGGGCCGCGCCCCTATGCTGAGGTTCTGATCGGGGAAATTAATGGCCAGCCACAAGGCTTTGCTCTGTTCTTCCATAATTTCTCGTCCTTTGAAGGACGGCCCGGAATTGATCTGGAGGATTTGTTCGTGACGCCGGAGGCGCGCGGCAGCGGCCTTGGCACGGCCCTTCTCGCTGAACTCGCCCGACTGGCCGTCGAACGCGATTGTGCGCGGCTCGAATGGTCGGTGCTGGATTGGAACGAACCCTCAATCGGTTTTTACAAGGCGCTGGGGGCCAAGCCAATGGACGAATGGACCGTTTTCCGCCTTGATGGCGCCGCACTGACAAATCTTGCCGCCCGCTGATCAGCCGGTGCGATAATCGGCGATCACCTCTCCACAATTCCGAAGTTCCTCCTCATGGGTGATGTCGCGCCAGCTTTCGAGCAACGCCTCTTCTTCCCATTGGCGCATCGCGGGATGCGCCAGAATATGGTCAACCCATCCCTGACCTGATGCGCCCACATCCAACCCATAGGTGCGCACCCGAAAGGCCACAGGCGCGAAAAAGGCATCCGCCGCGCTGAACGCCGCGCCCGCCAAATATGGCCCGCCAAAGCGCGACAGCCCCTCGGCCCAACGTTCCCGAATGCGCGCCACATCCCCGGCCAATGCGGCGGACATGGGCTTTAGCTTCACGCGCACACCGACATTCATGGTGCAATAATTGCGAAGCGCCGCAAAGCCCGCGTGCATTTCAACGACGGCGCATTTCGCCCAAGCGCGGGCATCCGCATCCTCCGGCCAAACCTGTGGAAAGCGCTCCGCAAGATAAAGGGTAATGCCCAGCGAGTCATAAATGGTGCGGCCAGTATCCTGCAGCACAGGCACTTTGCCCGTTGGAGAAAAAGCCCGAAATTCCGCATAATTATTCGGCTTTAAAAACGGCTCCAGCCGATCTTCAAATTCTATGCCCAGCGCCTTCATCAACAACCAACGGCGAAGGCTCCAGCTGCTGTAATTCCGATTGGCGGTGATCAGAACAGGCCGCATCACATCACCACCGTTCCAAAGACTTTGCCAATTGCGGCGGTCGCCGCCATGGCAAAGGCACCCCAGAAGGTCACCCGCAAGACCGCACGCCCCATCGGCGCGCCGCCTATTTTGCCCCCCATTGCACCCAGCACCGCGAGGAACAACAGGGAGGCCGCCGCAATCGCATATTCCACGCCCGCAAGCGGCGCAAGCCAGGTCACCAACAACGGAAGCCCCGCCCCCACGGAAAAGGCGGTCGCCGATGCCCATGCAGCCTGAATCGGGCGCGCCGACATTTCTTCGGTCAGCCCCAATTCATCCCGCAAATGCGCCTTTAACGCATCCTTTTTCATGAACTGATCGGTCACCTGCTCGGCCAAGGCCCTGTCCAGTCCCCGACTTTGATAAATGCGAACCAACTCTTCGCGCTCATGCTCAGGATCCGTTGCCAGTTCATGCTTTTCCTTGGCAATGTCCGCCGCTTCGGCATCCGCCTGCGAACTGACGGACACATATTCGCCCGCCGCCAGCGACATGGCCCCAGCAACCAGCCCGGCAATGCCCGTCAACACGATAGACTGGGCATTGGCCCCGGCGGCGGCGACGCCAATAACAAGGCTGGAGGTCGACACAATCCCGTCATTCGCACCAAGAACAGACGCCCGAAGCCAGCCAATGCGCTCCAGCAAATGGGTCTCAGTGTGAATGCGGGGCATAGATTAATACTCCAGTTTCAAGCCGGGCCGTTTCCAGCGGGTTTTGGCGAGACGCCCGGTGCCCGATAGGCAGATCCATGCATCCATCATGTCCGCGCCGCCAAAGCAAATATTGGTGGTGAAAATGTCATCGGTCGCGACAAACTCCACCAATTCGCCTTCGGGGGAGATCACCGAAATCCCGCAGTCGCCAATGGTCGCGACGCAGATATTGCCGCTTGCTTCTATCGCAAGGCTATCAAAGAATTTATATCCCGCTGGGCGGTAGATCGGGATGCCGGGGCCGCCGGGGCCAGCCGCATCATCCACCTTGCCGGGGGCGATGACGTTAAAGGCCATCAGGCGGCAGGTATAGGTTTCTGCGGCATAAAGCCGCTTCCCATCGGGCGAGAGGCCGACACCATTGGGGTTGTTCGACGGGAAGATGACTTCTTCCAGATGGCTGCCATCGGCCTTGCCATAAAAAATGCCGACAATGTCATGGCACCGTTGCGCATAATCCATCTTGCCATGGTCGGTGAACCAAAAGCCGCCATGCGCATCAAAGACAATATCGTTCGGCCCGCGCAAGGTGCAGCCAAAATCGCCGGATTTATAGAGGACTTCGACCTTGCCCGTGTCGATATCGATCCGTTCAATCCGGCCGCCGGAATAATCATCGGCAATGCCGTGCGGCGCACGCATGCCGTTCGACTCATTCCAGTTAAAGCCGCCATTATTGGTGCAGTAGAGCTTACCATCTGGGCCAATGGCGAGGCCATTGGGGCCACCGCCTGGCCGCGCCACCACGTCTTTACGGCCATCTGGCCAAATGCGTGTGATCTGCCCCGTGGCAATTTCCGTCAGGATGACGCTGCCATCCGGCATGGCGACGGGGCCTTCTGGAAAAGCAAGACCTTCTGCAATAATCTCCATGACTTTATTTTCCCTGAACTTTGGGTGCAAGACTGACACGCCCGCCGCCGTCTGCCAAGCCCCTGCTTGCACCGCGCCCTATCGCGGGGCATGGAAACCCTATGACGATTAAAACCCTTTTCACCACGCCCTTTTATGAAGGCCAGATCGATAATGCTGATCTGGTTGAAGAGCTAGAAGGTTCCTGCCGTGCGCTGGCGCGGGATGATGTTGCCGGGCAGACTTGGTCCAAGGCGCATGGCTATTCGGGCTATACATCCTACGCCTCGCTCAATGATCTTCCGGTGCGCGACCCGGCCTTTGAGGATTTACGCCGCATATTGGACAAGCATGTGCGCGCTTTTACAGAGGCGTGCCATTTTGATCTTGGCCGCAAGCCGAAGCTGGATAGCCTTTGGGTCAATATCCTAAAGCCCGGCGGCACGCATTCTGGCCATATCCATCCGCACTGCATTATTTCCGGGACTTGCTATATTTCTGTTCCCAAAGGGGCAGGCGCCCTGAAGCTGGAAGACCCTCGGCTAGCCCGCATGATGGCCGCCCCCACCCGCAAGCCGGATGCGCCAGAGGCCCTGCAACCCTTTGTTTATGCAGAGCCAAATCCCGGCACGATTTTCTTATGGGAAAGCTGGCTGACGCACGAAGTTATGCCGAGCAAAGCCAAGTCAGATCGGATTTCGATAAGCTTCAATTATCGCTAAATCCCGGCTATGGGACGGGCATGACACATTCCTATGACGCAGAATTGCAACTCTTCATCAACGGCAGCTGGCGGACGGGCGAAGGGCGTGACGAACACGCCGTCGTAAACCCGGCAACGGGTGCGGCGATTGCGGGCTTGCCGCTTGCGACCCCGGCCGATTTGGATGAGGCGCTGACGGCCTCTGCCCAAGGCTTTGCCACTTGGAGCAAAATCGATGTGGAGGCGCGTGGAGCGATTCTCCGCAAGGCGGCCAGCCTGATCCGCGACCGGGCGGAGCATATCGCAACATTGCTGACGGCAGAACAAGGAAAGCCGCTCGCTGAAGCGCGGGGCGAAGTTGCCTCCTCAGCGGCCTTGTTTGATTATTATGCCGAAGAGGCAAAGCGCGCTTATGGCCGCGTGCTGGTGCGCCCGACGGGCCAAAGGTCGATGGTGATCAAACAGCCCGTTGGGCCGACGGCGACCTTCACACCTTGGAATTTCCCGGTCTATCTCATGGCTAAAAAGCTGTCAGCCGCGCTTGCGGCGGGATGTTCGGTGATTGCCAAGCCGCCGGAAGAAACGCCGGGCTGCACCTCTGCCCCGATGCGCTGCGTGATTGATGCGGGTGTGCCCGCCAATGTCGCCCAGCTTGTCTACGGCGTGCCAGATATGGTCAGCCGCCACCTGATTGCCTCCCCCATCATTCGCAAGATCAGCTTCACGGGATCTATCCCGGTCGGCAAGCATCTCATGCGGCTGGCCGCCGATGGGGCGAAACGCATCACGATGGAATTGGGCGGCCATGCGCCTGTTTTGATCTTTGATGATTGCGATTTGGACAAGACGCTCGACATGGTGGTGCCGCAAAAGTTCCGCAATGCAGGGCAAGTCTGCGTCTCGCCAACACGGTTCTATGTGCAGCAGGGCGTTTATGATCGCTTTGTCGCAGGGTTTGCGGAACGCACCCATAAAGTCTCCGTTGGTGACGGCTTTAACCCCGATACGAACATGGGACCGCTGGCCAATGCGCGCCGCCCCGACGCCATTGAGGCTCTGGTTGAAGATGCCAAGGCCAAGGGCGCGCGCGTTATGGCAGGCGGTGTGCGCGGCAATAAGGGCTATTTCTATCAACCGACGGTTTTGGCCGATGTCCCGCTGGAGGCGAATGTCATGTCAAACGAGCCTTTTGGCCCGCTGGCCTTGCTCCGGCCATTTGGCAGCTTTGATGAGGCAATCGAACAGGCCAACCGCCTGCCCTATGGCCTTGCTGCCTTCGCCTTTACCGAAAATGGTCGTCAGGCCAATCTGCTGGGCGATGCGCTGGAAAGCGGAATGGTGGGCATCAACACCTTCGCCGTCTCTGCATCCGATTCGCCCTTTGGCGGGGTTAAAGAATCCGGCTTTGGCAGCGAAGGTGGGCCCGAAGGTCTCGACAGCTATCTGGTGACCAAGGCGATCCATCAAGCGTGAGGGGCGCAAGCCTCCGCCGCGCGCTTTGGATGGCGCTGGGCCTTGCCTCGGTCGCGCTGGGGGCTATTGGCGTCTTCTTGCCGATCCTGCCCACGGTCCCCTTTCTGATCCTTGCGGCCTTTGCCTTTTCGCGAAGTAATCGCGCCTGGGAGAATAGGCTGCTCAGACACCCCGTTTATGGCCCGTATTTGCGCGCCTGGCGGGACCACGGGATTGTGAGCCGCAAGGGAAAGCTTGCCGCCAGCGGTGCCTTTGCCGTCAGCATCCTTGCCGGCTTGCTGCTCATGTCCCCACCTTGGTCGCTTATCCCTCCCGTCGTTGCGGTGCTCTGCCTCAGCTGGTTGTGGACCCGCCCCGAAGTCAAATAGCTTTTGAGTGCTTCCAACTTTGAAGCGACATGATTAAATCTGCTGCATGACCCAAAGCTCAACGCGCGCTGGTGGCCGCATTCTTGTCGATCAGCTTGTGATCCAAGGGTGCGACCGGATCTTCTCGGTTCCCGGCGAAAGCTTCCTCGCCGTGCTCGATGCCCTGCATGACACGCCGCAGATCGAAAATATTGTCTGCCGCCAAGAAGGGGGCGTCGCATTCATGGCTTGTGCGGATGGCGTGCTGACCGGGCGACCCGGCATTGCCTTTGTGACGCGCGGCCCCGGCGCGACCAATGCGTCGATCGGCGTGCATGTCGCCATGCAGGACTCCCAACCGATGATCCTGTTCATCGGCGATGTTGATCGCGGCATGGAAGACCGCGAAGTGTTTCAGGAAGTCGATTTTGCAGCGATGTTTGCCCCGCTCGCCAAATGGGCGGTGCGGATTGACGATGCCGCCCGCATCCCGGAATATGTGGCCCGCGCCTATAATGTCGCAATGTCTGGCAGGCCCGGCCCGGTTGTCATCGCGCTGCCCGAAGACATGCTGTGCGAAATGGCGCACGCAACGGATCGGCGACGTATAGAGCGCGTTGTTCAAGCCCCCTGCCCGCAACTGATGAACGATCTTGCCGCTCATTTAAAAACAGGCAAAGCGCCCGTCGCCATTATCGGTGGCGCAGGCTGGACACCCGAGGCCGCACGCAATGTACAGGCCTTTGCCGAAAGCTGGGGCATCCCCGTGGCCGCAGCCTTCCGGCGGCAGGATGCGATGGCCAATGACTCCACCGTCTGGGCGGGTAATCTTGGCTATGGCCCCAACCCGAAACTTGTCGCGCGGATCAAGGCGGCCGATTTGGTGCTCACCATTGGCGCGCGGTTGGGCGAGGCGACGACGGACAGCTACACGCTGGTCACGCCCGACCATCCCGGTCAGACGCTGATCCATGTCCACCCCCACCCCGAAGAGCTGAACCGCGTCTACCGCGCCGATCTCGCCATATGTGCGGACATGACGCAGTTTGCAGCCGCCTTAGCGGCCCTGCAAACCCCCGCCAGCCCATCGCCCGCCGGAGCGGAGGCCCATGCCGAATGGCGCGTCTGGAATACGCCCACCCCCTTCGACACGCGGGTGGACCTGGGCCAGTGTGTGGCGGCGATGCGCGCACAGCTGCCTGCCGATTCGATCATCTGCAATGGTGCGGGCAATTTCTCTGGCTGGTGGCATCGATATTGGCCCTATGGCGGACCGGGGACGCAATTGGCCCCCACGGCTGGCGCGATGGGCTATGGCCCACCTGCGGCTGTCGCTGCTGCCCTACGCTGCCCCGACAAGACCGTCGTGGCGCTTGCAGGCGATGGCGATTTCATGATGAACGGGCAGGAACTGGCAACCGCCATGCAGTATGGCTGCAACCTGCTTGTTCTGGTGATCGATAACGGCGCTTATGGGACAATCCGGATGCATCAGGAACGTGAATACCCGACCCGCGTGTCTGGCACGGCGCTCCACAACCCCGATTTTGCAGCACTTGCCCGCGCTTATGGCGGCTGGGCGGCAACGGTGGAGACAACGGCGGACTTTGCCCCCGCCCTTTCAGACGCGATGCAGCGTCAGGGCCTGCGCCTGCTGCACCTGAAGACCGACGCAGAGCGGATCAGCGTTGGGACGACGATCAGCGCCTTGCGGGGCCGGTGATCCTTGTCCCTGGGTGACCGGGCAGGGTTCGCGCAGAGGCGCAGAGGGCGAAGAGAAACTGGGAATAATTGCTGCGCTCTCTGCGTCTCTGCGCGAACCATAAACTTTCATTCCCGCGCAGGCGGGAATCCATGAACACGGTCCGCGACGAATGGAATGCCTCCTTTGTCATCTGTGATGCTTATGGATTCCCGCCTGCGCGGGAATGACGGGTCGGAGAGAGGGTCTCAGTCCCCCGCACGCTTGGCGGTGCGGAAGCTTTCGCGCGTCACCGGATAGCCCGCACCTTCGGGAATGCAAATATATGTGTCTTCGCCCTCTTTCTCGATCCAAGGGGTGATCAGCGTCACCGGGTGGGCCTCAGCATGGGCATGCGCATCGGCATAGCTCTCAAACTGCGCCAGCCGCTCCAGATTGCGATGGGTCGGGAAAATGACATGCACATCGCCCCGCTGCGCTGCCTCGATCACCGATGATGCACTGTCCCAGAATGTCCTTACATTCTCAGTCGCATCGACAATGGCTTCGGGCAGGTCATCGGGCGCACGGGCAATGTAAAAGCGCGTATCAAAAACGCGTGTCTCCCGAAAATTGGGCCGCCACCGAGCAAAGGGAACCAGTGCAGATAGATCAAGCGCCAATCCCGCCGCATCCAACAATCCACTAAAGGCCTGACGGTCGTGCAAGGCCCGACGTGCGTCATCCAACCAACCAGCAGGAGGGGCCGAAGCAAGGCCAATGGGCACTCCGCTTTCCTCAATAGTCTCGCGAATGGCGGCAATGCGTGCGGCGGCACATTCCGCCTCAATATGGTCATGCCGCGCGGCCAGCAGATGATCATCCGCATCGATCCGACCGCCGGGGAACACAATTGCGCCGCCAGCAAAGGCCATGCCCTTTGATCGCTCGACCAAAAGCAGTTCGTGGGCTGCCCCGTCGCGTTCCCGCAAAAGGACGAGCGTCGCCGCAGGAATGGCGGGAACCATCTCTCCCATATCCACCTTTTCCACTGTCACCGATCCGCTCTCCATTTCGCGTTTTATCTTGTTCGGCCTATGTCTTGAACCACACATGGCGTATCGACAAGCGACAACCGCGCCAAAATGATAAAGGACGGCCTTGATGGCGATGATCGATCTTTTGGGCTTGGCCGCAAGCCTCAGCCTGCTCGCCGGATGGCGTCTTTATCTGTGCGTTTTCGGGGCCGGGTTGGCGATGCATTTTGGCCTGATTGACGCGCCTATTCATGCAAGCGGACTGCAACTGCTGGCCAATCCCTGGGTGATGGGGGCCGCCGCCATTGGCCTTATGGCTGAATTCTGCGCCGACAAAGTCGCTTGGCTCGATTCGCTTTGGGACAGCGTCCACACCGCCATCCGCCCAATTGGTGGCGCGTTGATTGCGCTCGCCCTTGTCGACCCCTCAGACACTGTTTGGCAAATCGTCGCGCTGCTTGTGGTCGGAAGCGCTGCCCTTATTGCGCATAGCGCCCAATCTGGCACGCGCGCGATCATCAACGCCAGCCACGAACCCTTTAGCAAGATCGCCGTTGAAACGCGCGAGG
>JBJTAW010000024.1:0-2865 GCA_046091025.1 Chakrabartia sp.
GCCAGAGGTGGCGGCCCCGGCAGCGGCCGCGCCAAAAGCGCCTGCTCCGAAGGCCAAAGCTCCCGCCAAACCGAAAGCGCCAGCTAAGCCGAAAGCCACTGCACCTAAGGCAGAAGTGAAAGCGCCTGCGCCAAAGGCTGCGAAACCTAAAGCAGCAGCGCCAAAGCCTGACGTTGCGAAGGATGTCGCCCCGAAAGCAGAGAAGCCAAAGGCACCTAAAACAGCCGCGCCAAAGGCTGCTGCTCCCAAGGCCGCAGCACCAAAAGCTGCAAAGGCCGCCAAAGGCCCGGACAATCTTCGCCTGATCAAGGGCCTTGGCCCAAAGCTGAACACCATGCTGAATGATCTGGGCGTGACCCGCTTTGACCAGATTTCGGGCCTTGATGCTGCAGCTGTGGCGGCGCTCGACGCCAAATTGGGTACATTTGCCGGCCGCATCACACGCGATAATTTTGTTGATCAAGCGGGCCTTCTGGTCAAGGGCGATGTCGCCGAGTTTGAAGCAAAATACGGCAAGCTCGACGGTAGCCTCTAAGCCTTAACCTCAATGCTAAGCTGCGGTGGACCGGGCATGGTCGCCGCAGTTTTTGTTTGCGCCGGTCGGTTATTATCGGGATTGGGCCAAAGAGACTTGTTTAACTTCCGCCCATTTGTCGCTAAATGACGCCGAGAACCACTTCAGGATCCTTTATGGCCATTCAATTTCTGCGTGCTGCTTTGCTTGTGTCTGCTGTTGCGCTGGTGCCAGCCGCGACGGCGGGTATCGCGTCGGCAGACGTTACCGTCAGCCGCGATATTGAACGCTTTGTCAGCGTTTATGAGCGGGTAAAGGCGGATTATGTCGAAAAACTGGATGATGAGCGGCTGATCAAGGGCGCTATTGATGGCATGCTCGCCAGCCTTGACCCGCATAGCTCCTATCTCGACGCGCGCGAATTTAAGCAGATGCAAATCTCGACCGACGGCAATTATGGCGGTCTGGGCCTTGTTGTGTCGATGGAAGATGGCGCGGTGAAGGTTGTCGCCCCGCAAGAAGATAGCCCCGCATCCAAAATGGGGATTAAGCCCGGCGACTATATCACCCATCTCGATGGCAAGCTGATCTATGGCGGGACGTTGGATGAAGCGGTGGAGCAAATGCGCGGCGTTCCGGGCACCAGCATCCGCCTGACGGTTGTTCGGCCCGGCCGCGACAAGCCTTTTGATGTCTCCGTCACCCGCCAGATTATTGAGCTAAAGCCGGTAAAATGGGAAATCCGCAATGGTGTTGGGATCATCAACATCAACGGTTTCTCAAAGCAGACAGGGGCCATGACCAAGGCGGCTGTCGTGTCGATTGAAAAGGCGCTGGGCCGCAAGCCTGTTGGGTATGTCATTGATTTGCGCTCCAACCCCGGTGGTCTGCTCGATCAGGCGGTTGATGTGTCCGACGTCTTCCTTGATCGAGTTGAGGTCGTGTCGCAACGGGGCCGCGATAAGCGGGATATTGAGCGAGATTTCGCGCAACCCGGTGATTTCGCCAATGGCCTTCCCATTGTTGTGTTGGTCGATTCAGGTTCTGCATCCGCCGCTGAAATCGTGGCCGGTGCCCTTCAGGATCATCATCGCGGCCTGGTGCTTGGGGAACGGACATTCGGCAAGGGATCGGTCCAGACGCTTATTCCGCTGGATGAGACGACGGCTCTGCGGCTGACTACGGCGCGCTATTACACGCCGTCTGGCCGGTCGGTGCAGGAAGGCGGGATAGAGCCGGATATCGCCGTGCCGCAATTGAGCGATCCCGATTATAAGGCGCGACCCCGCTTCCGCGAGGCGGATTTGAGCCGCCACCTGATCAATGAGGCCAAGGTCGATAACAGCGTCTTGGAAGCCGATGAAAAGCCTGATCCCCGGTTCAAGGCAACGCCTGAAGAATTAAAGGCAAAGGGCATCACCGATTTTCAGCTGCATTACGCAATTGAAACCGTGTCGCGCTTAGGTCGACCGAAATTGGCGGCTGCGGCTCCGCGTAAAGCCGTTCGGCGATAAATGGCGCGTGCGATGACAGATTTTTCAAAGGCGCGGGCCCTTGCTCTCCTCTTGCCAACGGCCCTTATGGTCGGTGCATTGGGCAGCCAATATATTGGCGGGCTTCACCCGTGTGAAATGTGTCATTGGCAACGCTGGCCACATGATGTGGCAATTGTCGCTGCGCTGTTCGCCTTTGGCACCCATAGCTCACGTGCTGCGCGTTTCTTCTTAGCCATCGCAGCCTTTGCCATTTTGATCAGTGGGTTGATCGGCCTGTTGCATGCAGGCGTCGAATATCGCTGGTGGCCGGGTGTCACGCCCTGTGCCAGCACGGCGGCAGCAACCACGATTGAGGCGATTATGAGCGCGCCTGTGGTGCGCTGTGACACGCCACAATGGTCACTGCTGGGCGTTTCGCTGGCCGGGTTTAACGCAATCTTTTCTCTAACGGGCGGTTTGCTGATTTTGGAGCTGATGCGTCGGGGGAGGGCGGCGTGACTGAAACCAAGATAGATCGGATGCTCCGCGTTGATCAGGCGGGGGAATATGGTGCGGCGCGCATTTATGCAGGCCAACTCGCCGTCCTCGGTAGTGCGCATCCCGAAGCCGCCGAAATCCGGCACATGGCCGCCCAAGAGGCGGAGCATCTGACCAAGTTTAATGCCCTGCTCGCCGAAAGAGGCGTGCGCCCCACCGCGCTGCAACCCTTTTGGCATGTGGCGGGCTTTGCGCTGGGGGCGGCAACGGCGCTGATCGGGCCAAAGGCCGCCATGGCCTGCACCGCGGCCATAGAGACCGAAATTGACCGTCATTATTCCGAACAGCTCACCGAATTGGCAGGGGACGACCCTGAAT
>JBJTAW010000025.1:0-8693 GCA_046091025.1 Chakrabartia sp.
GCAAATGGCCAGAGCTGATGGGCGAAACGCCGGGCATTGATCTGCACCTTTTTGGCCAGTTGCAATCGAACATAGCCGAAGAGGCGGTGCTCCTTGTTGATGTCATTCATTCGGTTGACCGCCCCTCGCTCATCACCGCCCTTGGCCGCGCGCAGGAGAAGGCCGGGCAACGGCCCCGCTATTTCCTTCAGGTCAATATTGGGGAAGAGGCGCAAAAAGGCGGATGTGCCGCGGTTGAGGTGCCTGAGATGTTGGCCCAAGCGCGCGCGGCTGGGCTGGACGTTGTGGGCCTCATGGCCGTGCCACCAGCAGACACGGAGGCGGCACCCTATTTTGCCCTGCTCGCCAAAATCGCCAAGGAGCTTGGCCTATCTGAACTCAGCATGGGCATGTCGGGCGATTATGAAGCGGCCATCATGCTGGGGGCAACGCAAATCCGCATTCGCACGGCCTTGTGTGGAGCGCGCGCATGACCTTCGATGCGTTGATGTTCGACTTTGATGGGGTCCTGCTCGAAAGCGAATTTATTGGCAATCGTCACCTTGCCGACCTTCTGACCGAACTGGGCCATGAAACAACGGTGCAAGATGCCGTCACGCAATTTGTGGGCCTGTCGGGCGACAATTTCTACGCCGCGGTTGCGCGCTGGATTGGCGGAGAGGTGCCCGAAGCTTTTTTCAAGGCGCGGCAGGCCGAGGATGATCGCGTGATGCGCGAAGGCATAGAGGCGGTGGACGGAGCGATCCGTTTTGTCGAAACCTTGCCTGCGGATCTGCCGCGCGCCATAGCCTCTTCCAGTTCAACCCATTGGATCAAGACGCATTTGGTGCATTTGGGGCTGGAAGATAATTTCGCGCCGCATATTTATTCCGGCAAAGAACATGTGACGCGCGGCAAGCCTGCGCCCGACATTTATCTTCATGCAGCGCAAGAATTGGGCGTGGATATCCGCCGGGTCGCCATCCTTGAGGATTCGCCCGTGGGGGCCATTGGCGCTGTCGCCTCGGGTGCTTTTGTCATTGGTCTGGCAGCGGGACGGCATTGCCATGACGGGCATGACCAGTTGCTGATGGACAAGGGCGTTCAGGCCATTGCCCATAATTTTGCCGAGGTCACAAAAATCCTGTTTGGTTAAAGCGCGTGGCCCGTTCGGTCGCGCTTGGTCTCAAGATAGTGGGCATTGTGTGGATTGGGCGGCAGCTTGTGCGGCACGCGTTCCCCCACCTCTATCCCTTCGGCTTGAAGCCGCCCGACCTTTTCGGGATTGTTGGTCAAGAGGCGGATCTTGTCTTGCCCCAAGAGCGTCAGCATGCGCGCCGCAACGGAAAAGTCACGGGCATCAATCGCAAAGCCCAGCCGGGTATTGGCGTCCACCGTATCAAATCCCTGATCCTGCAAGGCATAGGCCCGCAGCTTGTTGATCAGGCCGATGCCACGACCTTCCTGCCGCAGATAGAGAAGAATGCCCCATCCATGCTCGGCCATGAGGCGCAGGGCGGCCTGCAATTGTGGCCCGCAATCGCATTTGAGGCTACCCAGCACATCGCCGGTCAGGCATTCGCTGTGCAGCCGGACGAGCGGCGGGTGGCCATTGGGGCTGCCGATCATCAGGGCAACATGCTCCAGCCCCGCCTCTGGTGTGCGGAAGGCAATAATTTCTGCCTGTTCCGCCGCTTCGACGGGGAGCCGGGCGCGCGAGACGATGCGCAAGCGATCGGACGATTCATAGGCCTGAACCGCGTCGTGTGAGAGCGTCGTCGCGCCCGCGACTGGCCCCTTCACCACAAAAAAGGCTGGGAGGAGCCCCGCATGGCGCGCAAGGATAAGGGCGGCCGCCGCACTGTTAGGCGTGTGGACGGGGATCGCCTGAAACGGGCCTTTCATCGGCGTTGCAAGATCAAGCGCGGGATCGGCCAGTGCTGTGGCCGTTGCCAGATCAAGCCAGCGGTCGCGCGCGACCATGACCGGCGCGTCGGGGGCGGCGGCCTCCCGCTGATTGGCGAGTTTCAATGTCGCGGCCCGGCCCGCCGAAATGAGGATGTCGGCGCTGTGATCGGGATCGAAGGCGGCGAGGCTTTCCTCATCGGCCGTTTCGACAGCCAGCAGGGAGAGTGCGCCGTCCAGCGTCACGGGCCAGCCGCGCCGCAGCGCATCGACGGCGCGGGCCGCATCACGCGCGCCGGTCAAATGCGTAACTCCGTCACCTAGGTCACATGGTCAGATGGCTTTTCCCAGCTTCGGCAGGGCTCGTGTACATGATGCGCCAATGCGGCTGCTGCCACAGCTGGCGAGGCCCACATATGGTCGAGCCGACGGCCCCTGTCGCCCACCGTCCAATCCTTCGCCCGATAGCTCCACCAGGTGTAGAGCCGCTGCGGCGCGGGGATGAAGTGGCGGCCCAGATCGACCCAGCCATGGCTGTTCTGAAGGGCGTTTAAGGCGTCAATCTCAATTGCCGTGTGGCTCACCACATCCAGCAATTGCCTGTGGCTCCACACGTCGCTTTCAAGCGGAGCAATGTTGAAATCCCCCACCAAAATCGTCGGATCATTGAGCGAGGCTGACCAGCGGGTCATGCGGTCCAGAAAATCAAGCTTCTGCCCAAATTTGGGGTTGGCCTCTCGGTCTGGCACATCGCCGCCGGCGGGCACATAGACATTTTCAAGCCGCCAGCCATTGGGCAGGCGCACACCGACATGGCGGGCCTCGCCATTATCTTGCCAATCATAGCGCGTGCCTTCAGCAATGGGGATGCGCGAAATGGTGGCGACGCCATGATGCATGGGCTGGCCATGCAACACGATATGCCGATAGCCGAGCCGGTGAAACATCTCCGCCGGGAACACATCGTCCACGGCTTTGGTTTCTTGCAGGCACAGAATATCTGGCGCGTGGTCGGTCAGGAATCGCTCAACAATGGGCGCGCGAAAGCGCACCGAGTTAATGTTCCAAGTGGCAATGGAAAGGGTATCGGCCATGAACCGGCTCTAATCTGCCCGCGCGCAGGTGCAAGCCCCCTCTTTATGCGCCCCGGTTCCAGCCTGTGGCGCCTTCATGGGCCGGGTCGGCCCATTGGTGCCACATTTCACGCACGCGCAGGCGGCGAATATGGGCAAGACAGGCGACGCCACGCAGCCGGGACGCAAGGCCATGAACACGCGGGCTGGCCAATATGCGCAGGGCGTGGACAGGCGTGATTCCCATAAGGGCGGCCATGCGCGCTAACCAAACAAGATCGCTGCGGCCCGTCTTGTGATGGTCGGCCAGATCATGCGCCGTTTGCCGCCGCCATTTGGCCGCCATGTCCGCCATGTCGGTGCGGGCCGGATGATAGACGATCATATCCGGCGCATATCTGGTTACATGGCCGAGTGCCTGGGCGCGTCGGCCCCAGTCCCGATCTTCGGCGATGCCAATTCCGGCAAAGGGGCCGACGGCCTCAAACATCGCGCGGCGCATCGCCAAATTGCCCGCCCCGGAAAAGCCGAGCTTGTGAATTTATAGCGCCTGTCGATAGGCAAAGACGCTCTCATAGGCTTCAAGCCCGGTCATGCGCGCGGGATTGGCGAGCGCAATTTGAACATCTCCGCCGACAATGCCTGTCGCCTCTGGCTGGCACAGGGCGGCAACCGCGGCCTCAACCCACTGGGGGTGCGCCCGGCAATCGGCATCGATAAAGGCAAGCACATCCCCCGTTGCCACTGCAACCCCGGCATTGCGGGCGAGACCCGGCCCTGGGCGCTCCTCCCGCACGAGGCGCATTTCTGGAAAGGCCGACCTCAACTCCCTGAGCGACACCGATGAGCCATTATCGGCACGGATGATCTCTATCCGATCCGCTGGATAGCTTTGCGCGCGCAGGGAGAGGAGGCAGTGTTCGGCCGAGTCGATCTGGTTGAGATGCGGGATGATGATCGAGACGCGCGGGACGGGTGCAGCCATCAGGGGTCAGGCCGCTTGCCGCGTCGTGCCGCCGCCAAATTCATCCCGCGCCAGCCGCATCCAGATGAAGAAGGGGAGGGCCTCATCACTAAAGCGCACAACATCGCCATCTGGCCCTTTGAGCCGTGTCAGCAAAGACAGTCCCTCCAGCCGAGACAATTCGACGGGAATGAGGCTGTCTGCCAAGGGCTCAGTCAGGGCAGCCCGCACATCATGCAGACCAAAGCGGCCATCCGGGGCTGCCGCCAGCCATGGCGCAGGTGTCCGTGCCTCTGGCCGGGCGGAGTTGCTCCAGATGCTTGTCACAGCGCAGGCCGATGTGGCGCAACGGCGGGGGGATTTGGCAAAATCATCTGGCCGGGCAGGCTATGGCCGACTGATTGCGCCGGTCAGCGGAACCGTCTCGCAACTGGCCGTCACAGCTGAAGGGGGTGTGGTGGATGGGCAGCGCCCGATCATGGCCATCGTGCCCGACGGTGGCCTGACTGCTGAGGTAAAGCTTTCCAATAGTGACATTGGCTTTGTCCGCCCCGGACAGGCTGTCGCGGTGAAGGTGCATGCCTATCCCTTCAGCCGCCACGGCACCATCGCGGGCAAGGTCCTGTCCATTGGGGCACCGGCCATATCGGATGATCGGCTGGGGCTTGTCTATCCGGTGCGGGTCCAATTGGACCCAGCGGCCGCTGGTCGGTTCCGGCTTCGGCCGGGCATGGCGGTGACCGTCGATATCCGCACCGGGCAGCGCCGCTTGATTGATTATCTGGTGAGCCCGATTGAGTCTGCGGCGGCCATAGCGGGCCGGGAACGATAAGGGGTGGGTTCGGCGCGGGGCCAATCATGCTGCCATCGGAAGAGCCCATGGTCGCCCCGTTCCGCCCGGACAATATATTGAACGGCCAGATAATGGTCGATCAGGCCAAAGGAGGCGGCACTGGCCAGTCGTCGCCGCCCGGCGGTAAAGCCCGTCATAACGCCGGCCTTTGCCCCAAGTCCTGCGGTGGCGAGGAGGTTCAGCGTGCTGTCTTCGGCTAACCAGTGCAAATGCGTGCGGTCCATGGGGCCTGCATCGGCATATTGAAATCGCCGTTGGAGAAGGAGTGGGCCAAGTATCTGATAGCTGGCCATATTCGGCACAGAGATGATGCAGACACCGTCCGGTGTCAGCCGTGCCGCAAGATCGGCCAGCACCTGTTCGGGGTCGCGCAAATGTTCCAGCACATCCAGCGCAAGGATCAGATCGAATTTTCCCAGATCGGGCAGGGGCGTTTCCAGATCGTGGATCACGGCCCGTGCTGCACGGGCGCGGATGACGGGGGCGAGCGGGGCATGACCATCCACCCCCAGCATCTCGGCATGGGGCCAGCGATCCCGCAGCCAAGCTAGAGTCGCCCCGCTGCTGCACCCAATTTCGAGCACGCGCTGGGCCTGATTGGGCAATAAAGGAGCAATTTCGCGCCGGGCATGGCCAAAATAGCGTTCCTGCGCTTGGCTTTGGCTGTTCATGCGGCACGGCCTTTCTCTTGAGACTATTGGCCAGTGACCCGTCAGGATCAAAAGGGTCAAATGAACTCGCGGTAAGTTGGCACGGGGGCTTGCTTTGCGGGGCGATTTTCTTTTAGCTAAACCAAATGCTGGCGCTGTGGTCCGGCAAGATGTGAGAGGAAGCCTGTAATGACCGACGCCGTCCTGACAGAGGTGCGTGGAAACGTCTTGATTGTGACGCTCAACCGCCCAGAGGCCAAAAATGCCGCCAATAAGGCGCTGGCCGAAGGTGTGGCAGCGGCCATGGATCGGCTCGATTCGGACAATGATCTGCGCGTTGGCATTATCACAGGGGCGGGTGGCACCTTTTGCTCTGGCATGGACCTGAAGGGATTTCTGGCTGGGGAGCGGCCGCATATTCCGGGCCGGGGATTTGCCGGGCTGACCGAATCGCCGCCCCGCAAGCCTTTGATCGCGGCTGTGGATGGCTATGCGCTGGCCGGCGGGTTTGAAATTGCCCTTGCCTGCGACATGATCGTAGCGAATGTCGATTCAAAATTTGGCATTCCAGAGGTGAAGCGTGGTCTGGCTGCTGCTGCCGGTGGACTGGTCCGCCTGCCCCGCCAAATTCCGCAGCGCCTTGCGATGGAATTGGCCCTGACGGGTGATTTTATCAGTGCGGCCCGCGCCTATGAAATGGGCCTGATCAACCGCATCGTGCCGGGTGTTGCGCTGGATGGCGCGCTGGAACTGGCCCAGGCGATCAGCGCCAATGGCCCCTTGGCCGTTGCCGCCTCCAAACAGGTAATTCGCGAACAGCAAGATTGGTCTCAGGCAGAACAATGGGCCAAGCAATATGAGCTGACGGCCGCTGTCTTCACATCCAATGACGCGCGCGAAGGGGCGGCCGCTTTTGCGCAAAAGCGCGCCCCCAATTGGACCGGATCTTAAACAGTTAAGGCCGCCCTTTTCTAGGGCAGCCGCAGGGCCGTTCCTCTCGGGGGGAGAGGAACGGCCCGAAATGGCGCATTCTCACAAAAATTAGACGAAAATGGGCCAAGTTTCTCTGGCTCGACGGGCGGTCTTGCTACAGCCTTCCCCAAAACCATCATATGTTGGGGGGAGCCAATGGCCAGAACAGATCGTCGTGCGCTGCTCCGTTATGGGCCTTTGCCCCTCATTGGAGAAAGTGCAGCGATCCGGGCGTTGCGCGGCCTGATTGGCCGTGTTGCGGCGAGCGATGCGTCGGTTTTGGTGACGGGCCCTTCTGGGTCTGGCAAGGAGCTTGTGGCGCGGGCGATCCATCAGGCAAGCGGGCGTGCAGGGCAGGCCTTTGTTGCGCTCAATTGCGGGGCAATTCCGGCAGAGCTGATGGGATCCGAACTGTTCGGGCATGAACGGGGGGCCTTTACCGGGGCATCGGCACGGCGGATTGGCCGGTTTGAAGAGGCACATCGGGGCACGTTGTTTCTCGATGAGATTGGCGACATGCGCTTTGACATGCAGGTCAAGCTGCTGCGGGTACTGGAGGATGGTCTGGTGCAGCGCGTGGGCGGCGGCGCACCCTTTGCCTCAGATGTGCGAATTGTGTCGGCGACGCATCAGGATATTGATGGCGCGATTGCGGCCAATCGCTTTCGCGAAGATCTTTATTTCCGGCTGGGCGTGGTGCCGATCCGGGTGCCATCGCTGCCAGAGCGGGTGGAGGATCTGCCGCTGCTCATCGCACATTTCCGGCAGAAGCGCGCCGGCGGGCCCATCGCCTGATTTGATCGCGATGCGATGATGCGGCTGATGGCGCATGACTGGCCGGGCAATGTGCGTGAGCTGCGCAATGTTGTGGAGCGCGCCGATATTTTGTTCGCAGGGGCCGTCATTGGGGCGGGCGAGGTGGAAGCGTTGCTGGGGCTGAAGGCGGGGCAGGGCGTGCCGTGCATCGCCCCCGCTGCGTCACCTCCGCCCCAACAAGACGCGCCCCCGATGGCGGAGCCCATCGACCTCAAAGACTTGATTGAGCGGGTGGAGCAAGAGCGCATTCAAAGCGCGCTGGAGGCCGCACAGGGCGTGATTTCTGAAGCCGCCCGCCTGCTGACGCTCAAGCGAACGACGCTCATTGAAAAGATGCGCAAATATGGGGTCGGCACGCAGGCTGCCTGACCATTGCCTAAAAGCCGAGCCGGAGGGCGGCGGCCTTTATCTTGTCGAGCCGATCCGGGGCCAGCCGATCCGCGCGATCCAAATAGGCCGCCACAATCTCCGGGCCTGCGCTGCTGGGCGTACCGGATTGCAGCGGCGGGGCGGGATCATATTCGAGCGCGAGCTGAATGGTTTGCGCCGTTGCGTCACCCGCAATTTGGGCAACCAGCGCGAGGGCAAAATCAATGCCCGCGGTCACGCCGCCGCCGGTGACCCGGTTGCGGTCAAACATGGTGCGGGCCTGCACAGGCTCTGCACCGAAGAGCGCCAACTGATCATGCCAGGCCCAATGCGTTGTCGCGCGATAGCCTTTAAGGAGGCCCGCGGCGCCTAAGATTAAGGCCCCGGTGCACACGCTCGTCACCCAGTGCGCCTGTGCGCCTGCCGCGCGCACCCAGTCCAACGCGCCCGCATCATTCATCACATCGGCAACGCCAATGCCGCCGGGGATGCAGAGGATTTCGGGCGCAGGAAGATCGTCAAAGCGGGCGGTGGGCAGGATGGAAAATCCGCAATCGGTCATCACCGGATCAAGGCTGTGCCAGACAAGCTCTACCCTAGCACCAGGCAGGCGGGACAGGACTTGCGCCGGTCCCGTCAGGTCAAGCTGGGTCAGGCCGGGAAAGAGCAAAAACCCGATGCGCGGGGCGGCCATCTGCGTCATTCGGCGGCGAGCAATTCTTCAGCGCCACCAAGATCGACCGACACCAGCTTGGAGATGCCCCGCTCAATCATCGTCACGCCGAACAGGCGGTGCATTCGGCTCATCGTCACGGCATTGTGCGTGACAATCAGATAGCGGGTATCGGTTTCCTGCGACATTACATCGAGCAGGCCACAAAAACGCTCAATATTCGCATCGTCGAGCGGCGCATCGACTTCATCCAGAACGCAAATGGGGGCCGGGTTGGTCAGGAACAGACCAAAGATGAGCGCAATGGCGGTCAAGGCCTGCTCCCCGCCAGATAAGAGCGTCAAAGATTGCAATTTCTTCCCCGGCGGCTGCGCGAAAATCTCCAGCCCTGCCTCCAGCGGATCGTCGCTGTCGATCAAGGCCAAATGGGCCTGCCCGC
>JBJTAW010000026.1:0-5345 GCA_046091025.1 Chakrabartia sp.
ATACCCCCTTTGACAAGATACCCGTTCAGGGCCGCGTTATCTCTACGATCAAGGGCGGCCGCATCCTCGGCTAAGGCGCTTTAGGCATCCAAGACCCACGACGCGCGGGGGTAGCCCATCGCGTACAAAATGGCCGTCAAATCGCCATGATCCACACGGGCAGGCGCGGCGGCGGCTGTTTTCGGCTTGGCATGATAGGCAACGCCAAGTCCGGCAGCTTCAATCATCGGAATGTCATTTGCGCCATCGCCAATGGCTAGGCTGTCCGCAGGGGATAGGCCAAGCTCGATCACCGCTTGCTCCAGAACCTGTTTCTTGGTGACCGCGCCGACAATCGCGCCCTCCACCGTGCCGCTGAGCACACCGCCGCTTATCCCAAGGCGATTGGCGACCGATCGGTTAAAGCCAATTTCCTTCGCCACGGGTTCGGCAAAACGTGTAAATCCGCCGGAGACGAGAATGGCACTGCCGCCCTGCGTCCGCACGGTGCGCACCAGCGCGCGCGCGCCCGGCATGATCTTCACGCGTTCTGCCAGGCACTGATCAATGGCTGATTCTGGCAGGCCCTCCAGCAAGGCGACCCGGCTGCGCAATGCTTCTTCAAAGTCCAGCTCTCCGCGCATGGCGCGTTCGGTGACTTCGGCGATTTGGGGCTTAATGCCCGCATAATCCGCCAGCTCATCAATGCACTCAATAGTGATCATCGTTGAGTCCATATCGGCGACGATCAAGCGGCGCGCCCGGCCTTCGCTGCGCTGAACAATGGCATCTGCCTTGGCAAAAGCACCCTCGGCAGCAGCCCGAACGGCGGTGGCATCCCCCTGAAAATCAAGGTCGATGGCCTTTAGGGGGTCAAGCCAGCGCGCCGCACGGACATTTGCCCCTGTGGCGGCGACCATGTCGGTTGCAGTTGACATATCCCCTATATCGAACATGTCTGCCGCGATGAGCGTTGCTGTGAACATGAACTTTCCCGATCCACCCGTTTCCGTCGTGCTCATCGCAGGGCCGACGGCCAGCGGCAAGTCCGGATTGGCGCTCGCCTTGGCGCAATTGACACCGGCGACCCTCATCAATGCCGATGCAAGCCAAGTTTATCAGGACTTGCGCGTCCTTTCGGCTCGCCCCTCAGAGGACGAGGAAGCGCAGGCCCCGCATCGCTTATTCGGCTCTATTGATGGAGCTGATAGTTGTTCCGCGGCGCAATGGGCCACGCAGGCACGCGCCGCCATATTGGAAAGTGCAGCGCAAGGGCGGCTCCCGATTCTGGTCGGGGGCACGGGGCTTTATCTGCGCACCTTGTTGAACGGCATTGCCCCTGTGCCAGAAATTGACCCCTTGATCCGCGCCGATATTCGCGCCCTTGCGCTTATTGACGCCTATCAGGCTTTGGCGCGCGAAGATGCAGAGGCGGCGAGCCGCCTATCCCCCAATGACAGCACCCGTATTTGCCGCGCGCTGGAAGTGGTGCGATCCACTGGCCGCCCGATATCCGACTGGCACAGCGACCCTGTGGGAGGAATTGGCGATAAGATCCGCCTACACCCTCTCATCCTGCTGCCGCCGCGGAATTGGCTTTATGCGCGTTGCGATCAACGCTTTGTCCAGATGATGGAGAAGGGTGCGATTGAGGAAGTCGAAGCCCTGCTTCACCGCGACCTAGACCCTGATTTGCCAGTCATGCGAGCCATTGGCGTGCCGGAAATTGCCGCGATGCTGTCTGGCCAGCTTTCCCGCGATGCAGTAATTGAACAAGGCCAAAGAGCCACCCTAATTTATGCAAAGCGCAAATTTACGTGGTTTCGCAATCAGTCTCCAGCGGAGTGGCCTCGATTAGAGAAATCATTAGATAACGACTTGGTCCATAAATTCGCAATAAAATTACGCGAAGGCGCGTTGACATAATCAATTGTTATCCTTAGGCGGTCGCTTTGCGTCATTTATGACGCGGTGCAACAGGGGCGCTGAGGCGCGGGGGAAAGTATACAAGTCTAAGGAAAGGTCAGGAGCCAATATCCTCATCGAAGCGCTGGGCGATCTCGGCGTTGAGGTGATTTTTGGCTATCCGGGCGGGGCGGTTCTCCCCATTTATGATGCCCTGTTTCAGCAGAAGCGCATTCGCCACATTCTTGTGCGCCACGAACAAGCGGCCACCCATGCCGCTGAAGGCTATGCCCGCGCGACGGGGAAGCCCGGCGTTGTACTGGTGACATCTGGCCCCGGCGCGACCAATGCCGTCACGGGAATTACCGACGCCCTGATGGATTCCATCCCGATGGTTGTCATAACCGGGCAAGTGGCAACACACCTGATCGGCAGTGATGCGTTTCAAGAAGCCGATACGGTTGGCATCACGCGCCATTGCACAAAACATAATTACCTCGTGAAGTCGCCCGACCGTTTGGGCGATATTATTCATGAGGCCTTTCACATTGCGACAACGGGCCGCCCCGGCCCTGTCGTTGTTGACATTCCAAAGGATGTGCAGGTCGCAACCGCGCCGTATAAAAAGCCGGGCACGATTCAGCACCCAAGCTATCGCCCGCAGGTGAAGGGCGACACCAAGCTGATTGAAGCGGCGGTTGAGATGCTGGCGGCTGCAGAACGGCCCATTCTCTATACCGGTGGCGGCATCATCAATTCAGGCCCCGCGGCCAGCCAAATCCTCCGGGAGCTCGCCCGCATCACGGGTGCGCCTGTCACGTCGACATTAATGGGTCTTGGCGCGTATCCGGCGTCGGGCGACCAATGGCTCGGTATGCTGGGCATGCACGGGACGTATGAGGCCAACTGGACGATGAATCAGGCCGATCTCATCCTCTGCCTTGGCGCGCGCTTTGATGATCGGGTGACGGGTCGTCTGGATGCCTTTGCGCCGCATGCCAAGAAGATCCATGTCGATATTGACCGCAGCTCCATGAACAAGACCGTGCGGGTTGACCTTGGCATTGTCGGCGATGTCGGCCGCGTGATGGAAGATATGGTGAAGCTGTGGAAGGCACGCCAACATCCAAAGCCTGACCTGACCAAGTGGTGGGCCCAGATTGACGGATGGCGCGCGAAAAAGTCGCTCTCTTACCCGACCTCAACGACCGAGATCATGCCCCAAGCCGCCGTGCGCGCCTTGTGGGAAGCGACCCATTTGAAAAACCCGATCATCACAACGGAAGTGGGCCAGCACCAAATGTGGGCGGCCCAGCATTTCGATTTTGAATCGCCCAATAAATGGCTCACTTCCGGTGGTCTGGGCACGATGGGCTATGGCCTGCCCGCCGCCATCGGCGCGCAATTGGGCAACCCTAATGCGCTGGTCATCGATATTGCGGGCGAAGCCTCTATTCAGATGAATATTCAAGAATTGGCAACGGCGACCCAATATCGCCTGCCAGTCAAGATCTTCATTCTGAACAATGAATATATGGGCATGGTGCGCCAATGGCAGGAATTGACCTATTCCAGCCGCTATTCGGAAAGCTATTCCGATGCGCTGCCTGACTTTGTAAAATTGGGCGAAGCCTATGGCTGGAAGGGCATCCGCATTGAGACGCCCGATCAACTGGAAGCCGGCATTGCCGAAATGATCGCGCATGACGGGCCGGTGATTGTCGATTGCGTTGTTGCAAAGCTTGCCAACTGCTTCCCGATGATCCCATCGGGGGCGGCCCATACCGATATGATCCTTGCCGATGACCAAGTGTCCGGCGAACTGGACGACGAAGCAAAGGCGCTGGTGTAACATGCATATCAAAGAAGGCCCCAAAGAGCGGCACACCCTTTCCGTCACTGTGACGAATGAGCCCGGCGTTCTCGCCCGCATTGCGGGCATGTTCACAGCGCGCGGCTATAACATTGAAAGCCTGACGGTTGCGGACATTACCGAGGATGACTCGATCAGCCGCATCACCATCGTCACCGCTGGAACACCGGCCGTTATTGAGCAAGTCGTCGCCCAGCTGGACCGCATGGTTCCGGTACACAAGGTGACCGACCTCACCCTGCTCGGCGATCATGTGGAGCGGGAACTGGCGTTGGTGAAAGTCACTGGCACGGGCGATCACCGGATTGAGGCGCTGCGCCTTGCCGAAGTTTTTCGCGCCAATGTTGTGGATACGACCATTTCAAGCTTCGTGTTTGAAGTGACGGGCGCATCAACCAAAATCGACCGTTTCGTAGAACTGATGCAAGACATTGGCCTTGTTGAGGTTGCACGAACTGGGATCGTTGCTATGGCCCGGGGGAAACTGGCCATTTGATGAACATCCTCTCCCTCATGGAGAGCAAGGATTTTGAAGGGAATGAAAATGCGCGTTTATTATGATCGTGACGCCGACCTAAAGCTGATCGAAAACAAGAAGATCGCAATTGTCGGTTATGGCAGCCAGGGCCATGCCCATGCTCAGAACCTCCGGGATTCGGGCATTAAGGAAGTTGCGATTGCGCTGCGCCCCGGCTCTGCAACAGCGGCCAAGGCCGAAGGCGCTGGCTTCAAGGTTTTATCCAATGCGGATGCTGCTGCCTGGGCCGACATCATCATGATCTTGGCCCCCGATGAGCATCAAGCGGCCATTTGGGACAATGATCTGAAGGCCAATATGAAGCCGGGTGCGGCCCTTGCCTTTGCGCATGGCCTCAACATTCACTTCGGCCTCATTGAAGCACCCGCCGATATCGACGTGATCATGATCGCCCCCAAAGGCCCCGGCCACACGGTGCGCGGTGAATATGTAAAGGGCTGCGGCGTGCCTTGCTTGATCGCCATTCATCAGGACGCATCGGGCAACGCGCATGACATTGCGCTTGCTTATGCCTCTGGCGTTGGTGGTGGCCGTTCAGGCATTATCGAAACAAACTTCAAGGAAGAGTGCGAAACCGATCTGTTCGGCGAACAAGCCGTGCTGTGCGGTGGCGTCACCCACTTGATCCAAGCCGGTTTTGAAACTCTGGTCGAAGCGGGCTACGCGCCGGAAATGGCATATTTTGAGTGCCTGCATGAAACCAAGTTGATCGTCGATCTGCTTTATGAAGGCGGCATCGCCAACATGCGCTATTCCATCTCAAACACGGCGGAATATGGCGACATTAAAACTGGCCCGCGCATCATCACCGAAGAAACAAAGAAGGAAATGAAGCGCGTTCTCGCTGACATTCAGTCCGGCCGCTTTGTGAAGGACTTTGTGCTTGATAACCGTGCTGGCCAGCCAGAATTGAAGGCCAGCCGCAAGGCTGCCGCTGCCCACCCGATTGAAAAAGTCGGTTCAGAACTGCGCGCAATGATGCCTTGGATTGCCAAGAATAAGCTGGTCGACAAGGCAAAGACCTAATCCATGCCGGCCCTGACACAGGGC
>JBJTAW010000027.1:0-18067 GCA_046091025.1 Chakrabartia sp.
ACCCCTGAGCTACGCCCGCTCTGGCGTTGGCGCGGGCACTCGTCCTGCGCGGGAGCCGGGCTGTTACCAGCGGCCTGTGCGCTTTGCAAGCCCGGTATCGGGATTTTGTCCGATCCATAACGCGCTTTTTGGGTTGTGTCCGGCCGCAGCCTCCCCACATAGGGGATTGTACGACAATGAGGGAGTGAGATGGTGGCAACTCTGGGCATGAGCGCGCAGGATAAAGAGGCCGTGGAGGCGTTTCGCCGCGATGTGATTGAGCCGTCAATGACGTCGCTCGTCATCCTCGACTTCTGGGCGGACTGGTGCGGCCCGTGCAAGCAGCTGACGCCCGTGTTGGAAAAGATCGCAGCCGACTATGCCGATAAGGGCGTGATGCTGGCCAAGGTCAATGTGGATGAACAAAAGCTGATCGCCGCGCAATTCCGCGTGCAATCTATCCCCACTGTTTATGCCGTGTTTCAGGGGCAATTGGTCGCCGACTTAACGCAGTACCGCACCGAAGCGCAGATCACCCGCGCGCTGGACCAGATGTTGCAGCAATTGCCGATTACGGGCGCGGCGCAAGAACAGGCGATGGAAATAGAACCCTTAATCGCCATGGGCGACGCGGCTTTGGATGACGGCGACGCCGCGCGCGCGATCGGCATTTTTGAACAAATTGTGGAGATGGTGCCGGACAATGCAGACGCCCTGTCTGGCCTTGCCCGCGCCTATATTGGCGCAGGGCAGATGGACGCGGCAGAAGCCTTGCTCTCTGCCCTGACTGAGGAGCAGCGCAAATCCCCCGTGCTGACGCGGGCGGCCTCTGCCTTTGCCTTGGCGCAAGATGCAAAGCCGGTGGATGATCTGGCGGGGCTGAAGGCGCATGTGGCGGCCAACCCGGAAGATCATGCCGCCCGCTTTGACCTGTCCGGCGGGCTGATGGCCGTGGGCGACCGCGATGGCGCGGCAGAGGTGTTGCTGGAAAGCATCCGGATGGATCGGGGCTGGAATGAGGGCGCGGCGCGGGCGCAGTTGCTCAAGCTGTTTGAAGCCATTGGTCTTGAAGACCCTTGGGTGGCGGCAACCCGGCGGAAGCTTTCTGCGGTGCTGTTCGGATGATGGTCGATACCCTCACCCGGCTGTGCGTCTTTCCGCTTGGCGGGGCCGTGCTCTTTCCCCGGATGCACATGCCGCTCCATATTTTTGAGCCGCGCTATCGCGCACTTATGCAGCATGCCTTGGCCAGCGACCAGCGGATCGGGATGATCCAGCCACGCGGCGCAGGTGATCCGCCGCCGCTTTTTGATATGGGCTGTGTTGGGAAGATCATCCATGTCGAGGCGCTGGACGATGGCCGCTATAATGTCGTCCTCGAAGGCCAAGCGCGTTTTCGCTTGGTCAAAGAACATGATGTCGCCACCCCCAGTCGCCAGATTGAGGCGCAGATTTTGGCGGAAGAAGATCATGACGCCCTGGGCCTGATGGAACGCGCGAGCATTGAGCAAGAGGCACGCCGCTTTGCCGATCGTCAGGGCTATGCCGTGGATTGGGAAGCCGTCACGCGTCTGGATGATGAGGCGTTGGTCAATGGCATTGCCCAAATCGCCCCCTTTGACCCGGCGGCAAAACAGGCCTTGTTAGAGGCCCGAAGGCTGGATGAGCGGGCCGAGCTGATCGTGCAACTGCTGCAATTTTTCGGGCGGCATGACGGGGATGACCGGGTAACCCTGCAATGATCAACCCCATTCTACTGGACAGGTTGGTCTGCCCAATCACGCGGACGGCGCTGGTCTATGATGCAGAGCGACAAGAGCTGATCTCAAATGCCGCAGGGCTTGCCTTTCCCGTTCGGGAGGGGGTTGCGATTATGTTGGTAGAGGAGGCCCGGCCCATTGCGGCCGATGCCAATTAACCTTCGCGCGCGGCCAGTGCCAAAATATCCGAGCTGAGCAAAGTACCTCGATCCGTGCGCTGCACCTGTGCAATCGTCATCGGCGTGCTGCGGCTATAGATGAAGCCCGAAACGGGATAGCTTGTAATCCCCAGATCACGCGATGCGGCATGCCAGATGCGGACACGGCTCCAATCGCCCTTTGCCGACACATCAATGGCGCGGACATTGCGCTCCACCATGCCAGGGCGCGACCAATTGGCATGGTCGAGCAGAATTTCACGATCGCTGATGACCTTGCTCACCTTGGCGACATGGCCGTTGCGCATGCCGGCAAAGCTAGGCATCGCCATCACAGCGCCAACGCGCGGGGTGTCACCCCGGGAATAGCGGCCTTGGGCCTGCGCCCACCAGCTATAGGCATTGCCGCGCAGATCAACATCCGACACGGCGCGCGCGTAGGTCACGCACTGAAGGATGCCGCCCGACTGCGCAAAAACAGGCGTCGCAAGCATGGTCAGCATCAAGGCTGCAGCTGCAAAGAAACGCGTGAAGGGCACTGTGTCGATATTCCCCGGCTGGCCTGAGTGGCTCCGTGAGCTCTCTTTGGGGGCCGCTGATGGGCTGGCCAAGCGCGCAGCGATGAATCGATGAGTCGTTGGGATGAGTGGTGCGGCGAATTCAACTCATCGCGGACTCGCTTCGGCTCATCGACGGGCAAAGGGATGCACCCTAGCATAATGCACGAATCGCCTCCCCCTGACCCAAAGCTTGGCTCTTGCGCTGTGGCCCGCATCACGCCATTTATTGCGTCAAACAGTCCATAAGAGCGGATGGGGATGACGATGCTTGGTTGCATGCAGGATTGGGAACTTCGGGTAACGCACCTGATTGATTATGCCGCGCGCGAACATGGCCCGCGGGAAATCCTGACGCGCTGGGCGGATGGGCAGATTGAACGGACCAATTGGGCGGGCGTCGCACTGGAAGCGCGCAAGCTGGCGCAAGCCTTTACCAAATGGGGCCTAAAGCCGGGGGATCGTGTTGCCACCTTTGCCATGAACCACCACCGCCATTTGGCGGCTTGGTATGGCGCTATTGGCTGTGGCGGCGTGATCCACACCGTCAATGTCCGTCTGTTTGATGAAGACCTGATCTACATCATGAACCATGCCGAAGACCGGGTGCTGATGTATGATGCCCAATTCCAACCGATTATCGACCGGCTGAAACCGCATTTGAAGACGGTGGAGCACTTCATCGTGTTCGACAGCGACGACAGCTATGGCGCGCTGATGCGCGATATGGACGGCGCCTTTGACTGGGTGATGGGCGATGAGCGCGAGCCCTGCATGCTTTGCTACACCAGCGGCACGACGGGCAATCCCAAAGGCGTGCTCTATCAGCATCGCTCGACAATGCTGCACGCCATGGCGGAAATTGCGCCAAGCATTTTTGATCTGTCCTGCGGGTCGGTTCTGTTGCCCATCGTCCCCATGTTCCATGCCGCCAGCTGGGGCCTGCCCTTTGCGGGTGCTGCTGCGGGCGTGAAGTTCGTCTTTTCCACCACCAATGATGCACCCACGCTGCATAAGCTGATGCGCGAAGAGGGCGTGACCCATTCGGCAGGCGTGCCCACCGTCTGGCTCGCCATGTTCCAGCATTTGGACGCCACGGCCAAGGCGGGTGGCGATGCGTCGCTCGGCAATTTGCGGCTGGTCACCATTGGCGGGTCAGCAGCGCCACGCGCCATGATTGAACGGCTAATGAAACAAGGCGTTCGCGTCGCCCATGCCTGGGGCATGACGGAAACATCTCCCATTGGCACCATGGGCGCGCCCACGCCGGATTGGGACGAACTCGACATTGAGGCGCAGATTGACATTGTCTGCAAGCAAGGCCGCGTGCCCTTTGGCGTAGAGCTGCGCATTGTCGATGATGAGGATAATGTCCTGCCCCGCGATGGCACCAGCTCTGGCCGGCTGCAGGTGCGCGGCCCCTGGGTTGTGAAGCGCTATTTCAAGGCAGAGGCCGATGCTGTGGATGCAGAGCAATGGTTCGACACCGGTGATGTCTCCGTGATACATCCCGATGGCACAATGCAGATCACCGACCGCGCCAAGGATGTCATCAAATCCGGCGGCGAATGGATTAGTTCTGTTGAGCTTGAGAATGCAGCCGTCGGCTGCCCCGGCGTCGCTGAAGCGGCCGCCATTGGCGTCAAACACCCCAAATGGGATGAACGCACGATCTTGCTCGTCGTCCGCAAAGAGGGCGCGACGCTGAGCGAGGCCGATGTGGTCAATTATCTGGCCGGACAAGTCGTCAAATGGTGGCTCCCAGATGAAGTCCTGTTCGTCGACATCCTGCCCCATACGGGCACGGGCAAGATCCAAAAGGCGGAATTGCGCAAGCAGTATAAGGAATATGAGCTGAAGGCGCTGAGCGCCGCCTAACGCATTAATCCAGCTTCAGACTTAACGCAGCAGTAGCGGTGGAAAGGATTTTCTCCAGCTACTTCTTTTCAGCATTGCGATTAATGAGAACATCAAGTTTCTTGTTCATCGACTCTAGCTTGGCGTCTTGCGACCTGTCTGTTTCCGCCTGCTCTTGACGCTGTTTCTGGAGAAGTGACGTCGCCCTCAGGCCGCCGTCAAAGCGATCCCCAGCAATGGCCAGAACGGTCAAACAAATACCGACACCGGTCGCAAGAGCGGCCCACACCTTCGACTTTGTCGAGAGACTATCTAGCCTGCTGCTAAGCCGACTTTCCAAAGCCTCGGTTTTGACGTCAACATATTCTATCATAGTGACTGACGGATCCATTGGGGCCCCTCCACTTCCACCGTATAGTCGCGAAGCCTGTTCGTTGCCAGAGGCGAACGACGGCTCAAGCCCCCGCTGCGACTTCCATTCGTCCAAACTGGTTATCTCATTCGGCATTCTTAGATGCACCGCTAGGCTGATAACCGCTCATTTCTTCAAATGCCTTGTTCAGCGCGTCATATGCCTCGTCCAGTCTCTTCAGGTGAAGGTCTGGATCGTCGCCATTTCGGATCGAATTTAGAGCATTCCGCATCGCAAGCAAACCTGTCGCTGCATAAAGCGCTATGCCTGCGACGTCTCCCTGTCTGGCGGGCATGTTCCATCGGCTAGTATCGAACGGCAGATAACCTCCCGATTTATCAGGATGCTATGCAGCCGATTGGGAAGTCAATTTAGCCTGATGTTAACTTGACAATCGTTATCGCTCGCCGAGTCGGCCCATCAGCTCGATGAAGTTGCACGGCCGAAAGCGGCTGTCGAGCTGATGAATCAGGATGTTTTCCCATCCGTCTCGGCAGGCCCCAGTCGATCCTGGTAGGGCAAAGACATAGGTCTCCCCCATCACATAGCCGATGGCGCGGGATTGGATGGTGGATGTGCCAATTTTGTCAAAGCTGATCCAGCGGAACAACTCCCCAAAGCCGGGGATTTCGCGCCCACCAAGTGCTGCCAGCGCCTCGGGCGTGACATCCCGCCCCGTCACACCTGTGCCGCCCGTGGTCAGGATGCAGGCCACATTCGGGTCCGTAACCCAAGCTGTCACTTGCGCCTGAATTTCGGCCACATCGTCAGCAACAATCTTATAATCCGCTAGCCTATGCCCCAAATCTTGCAGGGCCCCACATAAATAGCCGCCAGAGCCATCCGTCTCTTTCGTCCGGCTGTCCGAAATGGTCAGAACGGCAATGCCAATGGGCAGAAAATCACGGGCGGGATCAATTGGCACTGGCTGCCCCTGCGATCCGTTCTGGGCGCACCGCTGTTGGGCCCGGCAGACCCGGAAAGCGCGGCCACATGCCTTGGGCCAAAGCGGACAGGCTGGTCGCCCGAGCGCCGGATTGAAGCTGATACATCCAGTAGTTGCGCAGAATAATCGTCACATATCCGCGCGTTTCCCAATAGGGGATAGATTCAATGTAAAGGAGCGGGTCGGCATTGTCCTTGGTGCGTTGGTTCCAAGTCTCAACCGGTAACGGCCCGGCATTATAGGCGGCAATCACCTTTGGCAGCATCCCACCCGTCACAGGCATATCGCGCAGCCGTTCAATAAAGCTCTGCCCATATTCCATATTGGTCGCCGGATTGTTGAGCGATCCAACGCTGGTTCGCCCCTTTTGACGCGCCATCATGGCAGCGGTGCCCGGCATGACCTGCATCAGCCCCTGCGCACCCGCTGGACTGACCACGCGTGTGCGAAATTGCGATTCCTGAAGCGCATGGGCAAAGACCAAGGCCCGGTCCACCCGCCAGCCGCCTTCTGGCACCCAACCCTGCGGCATGGGGTAGCGCGCAGAGGCCGGGGCCCGCGCACCAGCCGGGCCATTATGCGCCAGCCATAATTGCGTTGCGGGCAAATCCATCCGCCCGGCAAGGGCGGCAAGGGCCGCATGTTTGCGCGGATCGCCAATGCGGGCCTGATACCGGATGGCTTCATCGGCAAGATCAGTCTCCTCAATTTCAGCCAGCGCCAAGGCCGCGCGCGCATTGGGAAGCTGTTCAACATCGCCCACATGATCAGGCATCTTCTGGATCATCTTGGGCAGGCCAAGCCGCTCTGTCGCCAGCATCCCATAAAATGTTTCGTCATACCGCGCCGCCGCCTTCAAATGGGCGTCAGCAAAATTCGGCTGGCCAGAGGCCAAGGCAGCGCGCGCCGCCCAAAAATGGGATGCGGAAGATTTATCATCATCCTGAAAACGGGTGGCCGCAGAATTAAACGCCGCATAAGCGCCGCCAAAATCCCGACTGCGCCAAGCTGACAGGCCTTGCGTCCAATCGGACAGGGCGGCCCATTCTCCCGTTCCCAATTGGCCGATGGCGGCCAACCGCCGGGCGGCATCATCATCGCCGGTGATGAAATAAGACCAGGCCACGCGCTGGAACAGTTCTGAACGCCCTTGCAGCGAAAGATTTGGCTCATTCTTCAGCAGGATAGCCTCAGCTTCAAACGGGATGTTATCCTTGATCAGCGGCTGGATCTGCGCATTGACGGATGTGGCCAGCGGGTCCTTGGTTTGTTGCACCCGCGTGCGGCGCGGTGCGCTGCCCAGCCAGATCAAATCGCGCGCTGTAGGCAGGTCAATATTGGCGTCAATGCCGCGCGTACGGGCAAGGCGGGCCAGCTGCGGCGCCTGTGGCAGAAAGGGAGACCGCTCAAGCAATTCCAAAAGCTGCTCTGCCTCCACCTTGGGCGAACCCTTCGCCAAAAACAGCTCTGCGCGCGCCACATCATGCAGCGGGCCAAAGGGCATATCGTCCAAATTGGCCTGCGCATCCTCCCAACGCCCTTCGCGGATCGCAACGAAGATATCCTTATAACGCTGCCGTGCATTGGGACCGAGCTGGGGCGCGAAATTGGCGGCGAGGCTACTCTGCATTGGCATGTTTTGCGCTGTCGCTGGTGCGGCGGCCACGATGGTCAAACCGATTGCAATAAGGTGGGCCAAATGTCTCACGACATTCCCCCGATCAAGGCTTGCATATCTTTCCAGACAGCCGCCTTGCGCTGGGGGGCCTGCAAAAGCAGCCGGGGATGTAGGCTGGCAATGCACGGCAGGCCCGCTGCCACATGCTTCATATCCGCAGCCATTTTATCGGCAAATATAGTTGCATCTTCCCCCAATAGGGCTTGGCTCGTCGCCTGGCCCAGCAGCCAGACCCTCTTCGGCGCGGCCAGAGTGACATGATGGCGTGCAATATCCCCAAGCCGGGTAAGGGCAGATGGCGATAAGCGCCCTGTCGGCGGTCGCCCCGGGCACAAAGGCAAGCAATAGACGGAGGATCGGTCGAGCCCAATCGCAGCCAGCATCCGATCAAAGAGCTGCCCTGCGTTGCCAGAGAGGAGCATCCCTGCCTCTGCATCGCCCTGTTCTGGCATGTCGGTGACAATCGTAATGAACGCACCTGGCGTTCCAAAGGGACGGAGCCGACGGTCGGCTGGCCCCGCTTCAGGAACAGCCGCATCCTGCATCAACCAGTCCACAAGCGCCTCAAGCGATTGCGGCAAGGGCGCGAGCGGCGCTTCGGCACCAGGTGGGGGCGATACAGCGGCACCCGCATGAGGCTCGGAAATCTGCGGATCAACAGTCTTTGCTGCACGGCCCAACCACGGCTGTGGCGCGTCCTCCACCAGCGTGTCGACGCCCATATCGTCCCACCAGCGCAGGGCGGCCGCGACAAGGCGCGGATCGGTTGGAACGGGCATTTGCATCACAACGTGCCTTCAACCCCCATAAATCTAGTTGGTCAACAGCAAAGGCTTCGCTATCTGCCAGTCAGACACATTGTCGCGCTAAAGCGCACCAGGGCCAAGAAGGAGATATTGGGGCCATGAGCGAACGGGAATCGATGCCGTATGATGTTGTGATTGTTGGGGGCGGGCCAGCCGGTCTGTCGGCGGCGATCCGGCTGAAACAGCTCAATGCCGATCTTGCGGTCTGCATTTTGGAAAAAGGGTCAGAAGTCGGCGCACATATTTTGTCCGGCGCAGTATTTGATCCCAAAGCCATTGATGAGCTTTTGCCAGATTGGCGGGATATGGGCTGCCCGATGGCGGATGTTCCGGTCACGGAAAATCATCACTGGGTCATGTCCTCCACCGGCCATATGGCGGTTCCGCATCTCTTCACGCCCGGCTGGATGCACAATAAGGGCACTTATACCGGCTCGCTCGGCAATTTGTGCCGCTGGCTGGCCCAGCAGGCCGAAAATCTGGGCGTTGAAATTTTCCCCGGCTTCCCGGCTGCCGAAGTCCTCTTCAATGAGGATGGATCGGTTAAGGGCGTCGCCACCGGCGATATGGGCATTGCCCGCGATGGCAGCCAAAAGTCTGACTATCAGCCGGGCATGGAACTCCACGCCAAATACACCCTGTTTGCCGAGGGCGCGCGCGGACATCTGACCAAGCAGCTCAAGACCCGCTTTGATCTGGAGCGGGATTGCCAACCGCAAGTTTATGGCCTTGGCATGAAGGAACTCTGGGATATTGACCCAGACAAGCATGAACCCGGCCGCGTGATCCACACGCAGGGCTGGCCGCGGACGGAGAGCGACAGCTGGGGCGGTGGCTTCCTCTATCATCAGGCGAATAATCAGGTCGCGCTCGGCTTTGTTGTCGCGCTGGACTATAAGAACCCGCACCTCTTCCCCTTTGAAGAATTTCAGCGGTGGAAGCAGCATCCGGAAATTCGCAAGATTCTGGAAGGCGGCAAGCGCGTCTCCTACGGTGCGCGCGCCATTAACGAAGGCGGCTGGCAATCCGTGCCAAAGCTGGCCTTCCCCGGCGGTGCATTGATCGGCTGTTCAGCTGGCTTTGTGAACGTGCCGCGCATCAAGGGCAGCCATACCGCCATGAAATCGGGCATGTTGGCCGCTGACAGCATTGTGGCCGCCATTGCTGCTGGCCGTGCGCATGATGAAGTTGCCGACTATCAGGCAACGCTTAATGACAGCTGGATCGCCAAGGAGCTGAAGCTGGTCAAAAATGCGCAACCCGCCGTTGCCAAATATGGCAATGACTATGGCACTATTTTGGCGGGCATCGATATGTGGATGCGCACCCTGAAAATGGGCCTGCCCATCACGATGAAGCATCATGCGGATCATACGCAGATTGGCCGTAAGGATCTGTATAAGCCGATCGACTATCCAAAGCCGGATGGGGTGATCAGCTTTGACCGTCTGTCTTCGGTGTTCCTCTCAAACACCAATCATGAAGAAGACCAGCCCTGCCATTTGCAGCTGAAAGATCCTTCGGTTCCGATTGAGATCAATTTGCCGCTCTATGATGAACCGGCGCAGCGTTATTGCCCAGCTGGCGTCTATGAAATCGTCGGCAAGGACGACAGCCAGCCCCGGTTGCAGATCAACGCGCAAAATTGCGTCCACTTCAAAACCTGCGACATCAAAGACCCGCCCCAGAATATCAACTGGGTCACACCGGAGGGCGGCGGTGGCCCCAATTACCCGAATATGTAGCGCCTTAATCCTCGCGCTGCTTGAGGGCAGTGCGACCGCGCGTATGCCCGAGCGCTCAGCGCTGCTGGCCTATATTCAGGCCCGCAGCGCTGCCGCCGAGGGGGCAAGCGAGACAGCGCTTTCGGCCTATGCGGCATCTCTACGGGCCGAGCCGGGCAATGATCTGATTGCAGCCAGAGCCTATCGCGAAGCTGTTGCCTCTGGCGACCGCGCGCTTGCCCTTGCATCGGCACGTCAGCTTGAAAAATTGAACAAGCTCCCCGCGGATGCCAATTTACTGCTGATCGGCAGTCACTTGCAGGCGCGCGACATTGCAGGTGCGCAGGCAATCCTTGCCAAGCTGGAAGCGGAAAAACAGTTTGAGCAACTTCTGCCCGTTATCCGAAGCTGGGTCGGCATTGCTGCCCGAAACCCGCTCGCCCCTTAATTCATAAACGGCGCTAGCCCCAATGGGCTGGGCGCCAGCATGACAGTCGAGCAACGTGCCTTTGCCAGCTTGGTGGCGGGCCGGAAGATCGAAGGGCTCTCGCTGATCAAGTCTTCCACACAAGGCGATGGGCGATCCGCCGTCATGCGAATGGTAGGGGAGGCAACGTTGCAAAAGCTGGGCGATCCAATCTCCGCACGCCAGCTGATCGAAGGTACAGCCCCAGGCTTTGTGCTGGCGCGACAATTGCTTGAAGAAAAGCGCCCCATTGGAGGCGCGATTGACACGCCCGTTGAAGGGTTGGCCTTCTTTTATGCCCGCCTTGCGTCCGACATGGCGCGCAACCGCGTTCCCTTTTTTGCGATGACGCTGGGGCGTTATGCTCGGTTTCTAGACCCTGACAGCCCCCTCACGGCCTTGACCGAAGCTCAAGGCCTTGCCGCGATTGAAGGGGATCAAGAGGCGCTCAAAGCCCTAAACTCGGTTGATCCAAGCGGGCCATATGCGTCGATTGCCGATGAAAGCCGCATCTCCCTTCTGCAACGGCTTGGCCAGTCAGACGAAGCCGCCCGCATCGCCCTGTCAGCGGCACAAACATCCGCAAGCGCTGCAGATTATGTGCAGCTTGGCGATGTGCTGAACCAGCAAGGCAAATATCGCGATGCCGCGGCCGCCTATGATCAGGCCCTTGCCGCGTCCCCTGCGTCCCGCGCGCCGGGCGATTGGGGCATCTGGCTGTTGAAAGGCAATGCCCTTGTGCAAGCAGGGGACTGGCCTGCTGGAGAAGCCGCTTTGCGCAAGGCGCTCTCACTCGCGCCAGACCAGCCATCCATTCTTAACCTTTTGGGCTATGCCCTTTTGGAACGTCGCCAGTCGATCAACGAGGCCAAGCAGCTTATTTCCCGCGCGGCAGAGCTCAAGCCCGAAGATGCGGCAATCACAGACTCGCTGGGCTGGGCCTATTATCTCTCTGGTGATTTTGAACGCGCGATCTCGACATTGGAAGCGGCGGCTCTTGCCGATGAGAATGAACCCACCATTCGTGAACATCTGGGGGATGCCTATTGGCGCAATGGGCAGCGGGTCGCCGCGCGCTATGCATGGAAGGTCGCCCTTTTGCTCGTTGAGGGAGAGGCCGCAATTCGCCTTGCCGAAAAGGCCGATTTTGGCCTGACCGACAAGACCGAAGCCCGCTGACCACGCAAATGGCCGAGTTGCTGCATGATACAGCTTATGCAAAAATCAATCTTGCGCTCCATGTCCGGCACAGGCGCGCAGATGGCTATCACGCGCTGGAAACGCTCTTCGTCTTTGCTGAAGATGGGGATGAACTGACGGCCACCCCATCCGACGCGTTTAACCTGACCATAAGCGGGCCATTTGGGCAGGGATTGTCCGCCGAGCCAGATAATCTGGTGCTCAAGGCCGTTATGGCGCTGGCCAAGGCCAATGGCATAAAAAGCGGTCTTGCCCTGACGCTCGATAAGCAATTGCCCATTGCGGCTGGCATTGGTGGCGGTTCGGCTGATGCAGCAGCAGCCCTACGACTGGCCGCAAAGATTTGGCAGCTTGGGCCTGACACTATCGGGCCAGAGGTTATTGCGCCCGCAATTGGGGCCGATGTCCCCGCCTGTCTCCACGCCCAAAGCTGCTATGGATCAGGCGTTGGTGATGCGCTGACCGATGCCCCTGATCTTGGCCTGAAGGGGCAACCGATCTTGCTGGTGAACCCCAATGTGGCGTGCCCAACCGGCCCCGTATTTGCCGCATGGGATGGCGTGGATCGCGGCCCGCTTTCCCTGAAAGACTGGCAATTGGGCCGAAATGATCTGGAGCAGCCAGCAATCGGCCTTGTGCCCGTTATCACCGATGTTCTGGACTTGCTTGCCGGACAGCCCGGCGTGGATTTGGCCCGCATGTCTGGATCAGGTGCCACGTGCTTTGCGCTGTTTTCTGACGCACAAAAAAGGGACGCCGCAGTCACTGCCATTGCCGCCGCGCGTCCTTCTTGGTGGACACTCGCAACCCGGCTGCGCTGAGCAGGAAAAAGCCTCGCCCTAAAATCCGAAGCGCAGGGTCATGCGCACGTCACGTCCCGAAAGCGGCGCATAATCCTTCAAAAAGCTGGCGTGCCGCCGGGCAACAACATCAAAGATGTTATTGGCGGAAACAAGCAGGCTCAAGTCCCGATCCTTACCCCATGGCCGCCAATTGAGGCTGGCATTGACCAGAGTATAGGAAGGTGTTGCCGTTTCAAACGGGGCAATGCGTGTCTGGCCATCCACCCATTCTGTTTCAAGGCGCGCATCCAGCATATCGGACTGGGCTTCAAGCCCGCCCAACAGGCGGAGCGCAGGGATGCGGGGGGCCGCCAATCTACCATTTGGCGCGGAGATCGTCGCGCGTGAGACATCCCCTACGCTATCGAGATTGAGGGTGAAGGCGCCAATGGTCCCAAGCCGCAGCGAAGCTTCAAATTCAGCTCCATAATGGCGCGCCTTATTCTGCTGAAACTGAAAGAGAGGCAGGCCATCTATGGTCTCACCATTGGGCAGTTCATAAATGAAATTGCCAAACCAGCTTTGGTAAAGTGAGGCGGACAGCGCAAAGCCTTCGCCGTTACCACGCAGCGTCAACTCCAAACCCTTGGACGTTTCCTTCTTCAAATCTGGGTCGCCAATCTCATAGGCCTGCGTGCCTGCATGCGGACCGTTGGGGAAGAGCTCTTCTGCCGAAGGCGCACGCTCTGTGTAGGAGCTGTTCAACCCGATCCGCCATCCATCCGCCACTTCATAGGCAGCCCCCAGCGAGCCAGAGATAGCCGTGAAGCGACGCCGCGCCTCTGATGTGCCAAGGATGTCATCCTGTTCTGCATTGGCCACGGCGCGTTCTATCCGGCCCCCTGCCTCGGCCCTTAAAGCGCCCAGATCAAGCGACTGAACTGTGAACAAACCCAGATATTCTGCCTTGATTTTGGGAAGATATTTCTCTTCCCCGATGATGTTGAGCTTGCGCACCAGGGCCTGTGCGCCAATTGCCCCAGTCCAGCCCGCCTTTTCTTGCTGGATCAGATCAAGGCGCCCCTCCCAGCCTGAGTGGTAGAAGCTGGTGCCAATGACGCCGTCCTCTTCCAGCTCATCATGCTGGTAATCAGCATAGCCTGCGCGCAGACGCACCGCATCGATAAAGCCACTCTTCAGCTTAACCTCTCCGCGCAGATCGACGCGCGTTTGCACCACATCCAGCTTCACTTCATGGGCATGGCTCTCATGGCCTTCCTCGGCGGCATGATCATCATGATGAGTGTCATAACGGACTGGAACGCCGTAAAGTGAGTCATATCGGCTGACCGAAAGTCCAAGGCTTCCGCCCTCCCCAATATAGGCAGCCCCCCCTGCAATTTCCCAAGTGCGTGCGCTGCTATTGGGCAATTCCCCCTTCAGGTCGGCCAAATCCTGCACCTCGGCCTCGTCACTTGCCTTGGCCTCATTGCGCAGATCATCGCTGAGCACATATCCGCCAATCTTCAAGTTTCCGGTTCTGGAATAGCTGCCATCCACATGAACGACGAGACGATCCGTCACTGCCAGATCAGCCCGCGCGCTGGCCGATCGCTCCTCAGCCGCGCTGCCATAGGTGGCCACAGCATCAATATGCACCGCTTCAGACGGCACTTTTCGGGGAATACGGCTTTCGATGACATTGACGACACCGCCAATGGCCGAAGATCCGAACAGCAACGCAGCCGGACCACGCAGCACCTCAATGCGATCCGCCGTCAACGGGTTGATGACGACCGCATGATCGGCACTGGTGTTTGAGATGTCGAAACTGCCAATCCCATCGGACAGAATGCGAACCCGCTCCCCTTGAAAGCCGCGCAGCACAGGGCGCGACGCATTCGGGCCAAAGGATGTGGCGGAGACGCCGGCCTGCCGCGACAGCGTTTCCCCAATGGTCGGCCGAAGATCACGGGCCAATTCTTCGGAAGACACAATGGAGGTTCCCGCCAATATGTCAGCCTGATTGCGGGCGATAATGGCTGTTACAACCAGATCCGCGTCGCCAACATGGTCACCATGTTCATCCCGCGTCGCTTGTGCAAGGGACGGAGCCGCAGCAATAAGGGCGAAAAGCGAGACATAGCGATTGAACACGGAATAACCCTCCCGAAAGATTGTCGTGCGGCCTATAGATAGAATGTTATGTTATATCAAGTCTTGATTCATTTTCTATGCGTGACACCACGCCAAAATGCGGGCATCGAGCGACCATGACTGATCAAGCTTGGGCGGATGTAGCGGGCGCTGAGGACAGCGCGTTCCTTCTGATCGCCGATCATGCCTCTAATCGCGTGCCGACGGACATTGATCTCGGCATCGATCCGGCGCTGCTCAACGACCATATTGCACTCGATATTGGCGTCGCCCCACTTGGCCGGGCCTTATGTGCAGCCCTCACCTGCCCCGGCATTCTGGGCAATATCTCGCGTCTTGTGGTCGACCTGAACCGGGAAGAAGATGCCCCGCATATCATCCCGACCTCCAGCGACGGACAGGATATCCCCGGAAACGCCCTCAGCGATGCGGCGCGGGCCGCGCGTATCGCGCTCTATTGGGCGCCTTATCACGACCGCGTCACAACGCAGATTGCGCGACAGAACCCCCGCCTGCTGATCTCGCTCCACAGCTTCACACCGCAGCTTGCGACAAGACCAGAGGAAGCCCGCCCATGGCAGATTGGCATCCTCTACAATGAGGATGAGCGCGCCGCGCGACAGGCGATCCCGGCGCTGGAAGCCCAAGGCGTTCTGGTCGGGGATCAGCAGCCCTATTCGGGCAAGCTCCTCAACGCGACGATGAACCGCCATGGCGACGCCAATCGCATCGCCTATCTCGGCATCGAAATGCGCCAGGATCTGATCGGCGATGCTGAGGGCGTGGCGCACTGGTGCGCTGTGCTTGCCCCCATCATTGCGAGCCTCACACTCTAAGCAGGCAGCTGATCACGCAATTCGCGTTTGAGCACTTTTCCGATGGGGCTGCGCGGCAGTTCATCGGTGACGATTAAACGATTGAGCCGCTGCGTCTTGCCGACTTGCGCATTGGCGGTCGCCAAGACCTGATCGGGATCGACGCCGGGTTTCAGCACAACAAAGCCAACGGGCGTTTCGCCCCAATCTTCTGACGGCGCGCCAATGACTGCGCATTCAACGACGCCGTCATCCTTAGCCAGCACCGCTTCCAAATCGCTGGGATAAATATTGAACCCGCCAGAGATAATCATGTCCTTGGCCCGATCCATGAGGGTCAGGAACCCCTCCTCATCAATCCGGCCAATATCGCCATGGCGGTAATATAGATTGCCGTCCTTATCCCACCATTTCATTGCCTCGGTCGCATCGGGGCGGTTGTTATAGCCCGTCATCATCGCAGGCGAGCGGCCACAGACTTCTCCCACCGATCCAGCGGGGAGCTCATTGCCCTCTTCATCAATGATTTTGGCCACATGGCCCGGGGCTGGCTGGCCAACCGTGTGCAGCTTGTCCGGATATTTATGCGCTTCGAGCAAGAAGGCGCAGCCGCCCTCTGTCATGCCGTAAATCTCAACCAATCCGCCCGGCCAACGCTTCAGAATATCGGCCTTGAGTTCGGCGGCAAAGGGCGCGCTGGTGCAATACTTCATGACAAAACTGGTCAGGTCGAACGTGTCAAAATCCGGGTGCGCCATGATCCGGCGATATTGAACCGGGACGAGCATCGTATTGGTCGCCCGTTCCCGCTCAGACAATTGTAGGAAGCCGAGCGTATCAAACTTCTTCATCAGCACCACCTGCCCGCCGGAGCCGAGCGTCGGCAGGAAGCTGGCCATCGTGGTGTTGGAATAAAGCGGGGTGGACAGGATCGTGACCGCTTTCGGCCCATAGGCCGGAAGGCCGCGCTGAATATGCTGCCAGCGCATTTTGTGGCTATGAACAATGCCCTTGGGCAGGCCTGTCGTGCCACTGGAATAGATAATGTTAAAGCCCGTATCGGGCGTGATGTCGACGGGATGAGGCGCTTTGCCTACGGAGGCCATCCATTGGCTTAAGGGTGTGCCCCAAGAACCGTCGTCCATCGAAATAGGATGAACATCCCCATAGCTCTGCCCCTGAAGCGACTCGGCGGCCTTTTCATCGAGGAAGAGATGACGTGCGCCCGTATCGACGATCATCGCCGCCATTTGTTCGCCCGTCGCCGTGCTGGTGATCAGGCCTGCAATCGCGCCCGCACGCAAGGTGCCAATCAAGACGGCCACCTGATTGGCGGAATTCAATCCGGCAATCGCGGTTGCACCACCCAGCCCAAGGCCATCCTGCTGCAAACGCGCGGCAATACGATCTGCAAGGTCATCCAGCGTGCGCCAGCTCATCCGCCCGTCTGGATCGGCAACGGCGGGATCATCCGGGCGTTCCTGTGCAAAGGCTTTCACAAGGGTGGGCAGCGTCGCGAAGTCGCGCGCAAGCAGATCAGATGAACTCTCCATAATGCACATTGGTTGCGGATGGGGGCAGTCCGGTCAAGCCCCGGCCGCACAGCATGGCCAAAGGAGCAGGCTGACATCCGCCCGCGCCTGCCCCATCGATGGGCGATGAACGGATCAACCCTTATCTTTGGCGCGTCAGGCGGCGTCGGCGCAGCTCTTGCCGACGCTACGGAAGCGCAAGGGAAAGGCCCCGTTTTTCGCTTTTCGCGACAAGCCGGGGATTTTGACCTGACCGATGAAGCGAGCATTGCCCGCTGCGTCGCCCGCGCAACAGAGGCAGGCCCACCTGAGCTTTGCGTCGTGGCGACCGGCCTCCTCTCCCGCGCCGAGCATCGCCCTGAACGCGCGATTCGGGAAATCAAAGCCGATTGGATGGCGGAAAATTTTGCCATCAACACCATTGGCCCCGCACTCATCGCCAAGCATGTCGCCGCCGCTCTGCCTCGGAGCCAGCGTTCTATGCTGGCCCTGCTCTCGGCGCGGGTCGGCAGCATCAGCGACAACCGACTGGGCGGCTGGCACAGCTATCGCGCGTCAAAGGCCGCGCTCAACATGATTGTGAAGGGGGTGGCGCTGGAACTGGCGCGCACCCGGCCAGAGGCGATTTGCGTAGCGTTGCACCCCGGCACGGTCGAAACAGGTCTCAGCGCACCTTTTCGATCCGGCGGAGATGAGGGCGTTCATTCCCCCGCTCATGCGGCCAATTGCTTGCTGGATGTCATTGACCGGCTAACCCCTACCGATAGCGGCAAATGCTTTGCGTGGGATGGGCAGGAAATCCCAGCCTAATCGCGCGATTTGGCCGGATGCACTACTCCTGCTAATCAGCGGCGATGCATAGTCTTCCCATATTTGTGCGCCTGCGCGACCGTCCCGTCATCCTGCTTGGCGACGGGGAGGCAGCAGATGCCAAACGCCGCCTGCTGGAACGGGCGCAGGCGCAGATTATTGGCGAAGACGGGCAAGCCGCCCTTGCCATTGTCGCCATTGAGGACGACGCAGAGGCGGAAGCCGCCATTGCCCGCCTGAAGGCGCGCGGCATATTGGTGAATGCCGTGGATCGCGCGGCGGCTTGCGACTTTACCCTACCGGCCATTGTGGATCGAGACCCCGTCATCATTGCCATTGGTACCGGCGGGGCGTCAGCAGGCCTTGCCAAGGCCTTGCGACAGCGGCTGGAAGCCATGATCCCCGCAGGGCTGGGTGCAGTTGCACGC